>CAIRBY010000054.1 GCA_903876865.1 uncultured Acidobacteriia bacterium | reverse complement strand
AGTGACTGGAGTTCAGACGTGTGCTCTTCCGATCTCGTGGTGGACCATTACAAGGTGCAGCAGGAGACCTTGAGCGCCTACCACGTGGCCACGCTACAGGCGAAATTGGGACAGTCCGCGACCTTCTCTTCGCACTCGATCTCGCTCGGCGGCGCGCTGGTGCGGAACGATGCCAATGCGGTGCTCGCGGAAGGTTCGGATGCGACGCTGAACGGGCTCTACATCGTCAACGGCACGCAGCATGTGGACAATCACACATTGATCGATCACGCCATGCCGCACGGCACCAGCCACGAAGTCTACAAGGGAATTCTGGCGGGTCAATCGCACGCGGTATTCAACGGCAAGATCATTGTCCGCAAGGACGCGCAGAAGACAGATTCGAAGCAGACCAATAAGAATCTGGTGCTGAGCGACGATGCGGTGGTGGATACCAAGCCGGAGTTGCAGATCTGGGCGGACGATGTGCGCTGCACGCACGGCGCGACCATCGGCCAGCTGGACAGCGAATCGCTCTTCTACCTGCAATCCCGCGGGATCGGGAAGAAGGAAGCGCGCAGCCTGTTGACCTACGCGTTCGCGCAGGATGTCGTGGACCGGATTAAAGTGCCGGCATTACGCGAATCCCTGGAGAAGATGCTGTTCGAGAAATTCCATGAGCACGCTGAGTAGTGCAGTCACGGCCCCGTTCGACGTAGAGAAACTGCGCGAGGATTTCCCTGTCCTCAAACAGACCATCCACGGCAAACCCCTGGTGTATCTGGATTCCGCGGCCACGGCGCAGAAGCCGCATGCGGTGATCGATGCCATCCGCCGCTTCCACGAAGTGGATTGCGCCAATATCCATCGCGGCGTTCACGAACTCTCCCAACGGTCCACCGCGGCCTACGAAGAGGCGCGTATCAAGGCGAAGCGGTTCCTCAATTCGCGCTACACCGACGAGTTGATCTTTGTACGCGGCACCACGGAAGCCGTCAATCTGGTCAGCAGTTCGTGGGGACGTAAAAATGTGAAGTCCGGCGACGAGATCATCGTCTCCGCCATGGAACACCACTCCAACATCGTGCCCTGGCAGATGCTCTGCGAAGAGACGGGTGCGGCGCTGCGTGTGATCCCGATGAACGAGCACGGCGAACTGTTGATGGAAGAGTACGCCAAACTGCTCAATCCGCGGACGCGGATGGTGGCGGTGACGCATGTCTCTAACGCGCTCGGAACCATCAACCCGGTGGCCGAGATCATCCGCATGGCGCATGCCGCCGGAGCGCTCGCGCTGATTGACGGGGCGCAGGCCGCGCCGCACATCAAGGTGGACGTGCAGGCGCTCGATGCGGATTTCTACGCGTTCAGCGGGCACAAGGTTGTGGGACCCACCGGCATCGGAATTCTCTACGGTAAATTGGCGTTGCTCAACTCCATGCCCCCGTATCAGGGCGGTGGTGACATGATCAAGTCCGTCACCTTCGAGAAGACGATCTATAACGACCTGCCCTACAAGTTCGAAGCCGGCACGCCCAATATCGCGGGCGGTATCGGACTCGGCGCGGCGCTGGATTACGTAATGCGCGTGGGCGTGGATCAGATCGCGGCGCACGAACACGCGTTGCTGGTATACGGTACGGAGGCGCTCAGTCAGATCCCCGGCCTGCGCTTGATCGGCACCGCGCGCGAGAAGGCGAGCGTGCTGAGCTTCGTGATCGAAGGGTTGCACCCGCACGATATCGGTACGGTGCTGGATCAGATGGGTATCGCCGTACGCACCGGTCACCATTGTGCGCAGCCGGTGATGGATTTCTTCAAGGTCGCGGCCACCACGCGGGCGTCGCTGGCCTTCTACAATACATTCGCGGAAATCGATGCCCTGGCAACGGGTATCAGGAAAACCAAGGAGGTCCTGACCTAAATGCTCGACGATCTGTATAACGAGATGGTCAAAGACCACGGCAGTCATCCCCGGAACAAGCGGCCGATGCCGGACGCTACCTGTCAGGCGCCCGGATTCAACCGCACCTGCGGCGACAGCCTCGTGCTGTATCTCAAAGTAGAAAACGACATCATCAAAGATGCAAGTTTCGTTGGCGAGGGCTGCCAGATCTTCACCGCCTCCGCCTCTTTGATGACGGACCGGCTGAAGGGCAAAACCACGGCGGAGGCTCTGGCTATTTTTGAGAGCTTTCACGAACTGCTCACCAGCGATGTCCCGGTGGCCGCCGAGTTTGGAAAACTGGCGGCGCTCGGCGGAGTGCGCAAATTCCCGGTGCGCGTGAAGTGCGCCACGCTGGCCTGGCACACCATGAAGAATGCGCTCGCCGAGGGCGCGGCGGAACCGGCAAGCACGGAATGAGTATCAAGGACCAAGTCATCAAGGCCTTCAAGAAGGTCTACGATCCGGAGATGCCGGTCAACGTTTACGAACTCGGCCTCATCTATGGAGTCGAGGTGGACGCCACCGGATTTGTCTCCATCCGCATGACCCTGACGGCGCCGAATTGTCCGGTTGCCGGCAGCCTGCCCGCCGAGGTGGAGAAGGCTGCGCGCGCGGTTTCCGGCGTTACGGATGTGAAGGTGGAACTGACGTTTGATCCGCCGTGGACCAAGGACCGCATGAGCGAAGCCGCCAAGCTGACCATGAACGTGGAAGACATCATCGACATCCTTCCCTTGGGGAGGCTGCGTCGATGAAACTCACTGCGAATGAAGAGTACGGGTTGCGCTGCCTGGTGCGCATCGGCTATGAAGGCGAAGGCGGCAGTCTCACGATTCCGGAAATGAGCTTGGCCGAGGGCGTCTCCCCTGCATATGCGGCGAAGATTCTGCGCGTGCTGCGCAAGGGCGGCTTTGTGAAGGCAGCGCGGGGCAAAGATGGAGGCTACACGCTGGCGCGTCCGGCGGAAGCGATCGTGATCGGGGACGTGATGGACGCGCTCGGCGGGCGTATCTTCGAGAGCAGTTTCTGCGATAGCCACTCCGGGCAGGCGGCGATCTGCACTCGGTCGGTGGATTGTTCCGTACGTTCGCTATGGCGGGCAGTGCAGGTAGCGGTGGATCAGGTGCTGAGCAAGGCGACTCTGCGCGATCTGTTGCAGAACGAAGAAGAGATGAATACGTGGGTGCGCTCGATCCCCGGGGCCAAGGGGCTGCACTCGATTCAGTGAATTTCTCCTATCCGGAGAAAGTTGTGGCCGTCACAGCATCGCACTTCGCAGAGACAATGCGATTCGTTTTGCTCATTCCCTTCCTTGCCATGGCTGTAGGTGCGCAGACTGCGCAGTCTTCAAGTTTCGAAGCGGCATCAATCAAATCCGCCGCTCCCGGGAAGAGAGGGGGCGGGATCAGCATTCAAGGCGCCCGCGTACGCATCATCAATTCCTCGCTCAAGGCCTGTGTACAGATCGCTTGGAATGTGCAGGATTTTCAAGTGTCCGGAGCGACCGGTTGGATGGATGCGGAACGGTTCGAAATCGACGCCGTGGCCGCGAGCCCGATTCAAGGCTTGGAACACCGGACCATGCTGCAAGCCCTGCTAATCGAGCGTTTTGGGCTGGTCATTCACAGCGAGACGCGCGAAGCAAAGGGCTACGCGCTGGTCGTGGGACGTAAAAGTGCGAAACTGTTGCCGCCCACCGAACACACTGACGCCCCCAGCTTGCTCTTCGACCGAAACCCCGATGGCACCTTCACTCTCACGGCGACCAGCGCATCCACGAAGCAACTGACGGAGGCTCTGTCGACGCGGCTCGGCGTCATCGTCGTCGACCAGACCCGGCTTGACGGGAGGTTCGATTTCTTCCTGGAGTTTAGTCCGGAGACCCGTGGCGAGCCGATGCTGAGCAAGTCTGGCGAGCCGTTACCGCAGCCGCCATCAGACTCGTCTCCCGGCCCCTCGATTTTCCAGGCACTGCAAGCGAAACTCGGTTTGAAACTGGAAGCACGGAAACTCCCCGTGGAAGTCATCGTGATAGACCGTGCCCAACCGCCAACAGAAAACTGATGTCACCCGACTTCGGGCGCGCCTGCACCGGATTCTTACGATTGAAACAAAGCAACTCCGGGGTCTTGACTCTTCGCGGTATACTGAGTGCGGATGGTGTTCCGGAACCCGTGCCAGCGGGTCGAAGCTTCGAATCCTTCCCAGACTAGCGGTAACCCCTGTCGCCGATTTTCCCCAGCTTGGAGGTATCCAACACCCACTTGATGAAATCCACCATACGTATCAGCCGGGGTGTCGAAAGCCTTTTTGGCACCCGAGACGAGAATATCCGCCTGATCGAAACCGGGCTGGGTGTGCACACCCAACTGCTCGACAACAACCTGCAAATTGAAGGCGAGGCCCAAAGCGTCACCCGCGCGGAGAGCATTCTGGAAGATTACAATTCTCTGCTCCGCGAAGGTCACGTTTTTAACAACGGCGATCTCAACAGCTACCTGCGGGTAGTGACGAACGATCCCGAAGTTTCCCTGCGCGCGCTGGTGCAGAGCGGCAAACAACGCAATTTCGGCAAGAAGATTCTGGCGCCGAAGACCGTGAATCAACGCCGCTACCTGGAAGCCATCGAACGTAACGACCTGGTCTTCGGCATCGGCCCGGCGGGCACGGGCAAAACCTATCTCGCGGTGGCGATGGCAATCTCCGCGCTCATCAACAAGCAGGTGTCGCGCATTGTCCTGACACGTCCGGCGGTGGAAGCGGGCGAACGCCTGGGATTCCTGCCCGGCACACTGCAGGAGAAGGTAGATCCCTACCTGCGGCCTCTCTATGACGCGCTCTTCGACATGCTGGATAGCGAACGCGTCGAAAAATTGCTGGAGAAGAATGTGATCGAAGTGGCGCCCATCGCCTTCATGCGCGGGCGCACGTTGAACGATAGCTTCATCATCCTCGACGAGGCGCAGAACAGCACCTCCGAACAGATGAAGATGGTGCTGACGCGGCAGGGCTTCAACTCCAAGATGGTGGTCAACGGCGATATCACGCAGATCGATCTGCCGGCCGGGCGGCGCAGCGGCCTGATCGATGCCACGGAAATTCTCAAGGGCGTGCAAGGTATCAGCTTCGTGCAGTTCGATGAGAAGGATGTGGTGCGGCACACGCTTGTGCAGCGCATCGTCAAGGCGTATGAGAAGTATAACGAGGCCATCGGCGCGGGACGCCAGCTTTCGCTGAAACTAGGCGAGGGGGAAGTGGACGAAGCGGTCCCGGCCCAGGATGCCCGGGCTGAGGGGCCGGCTGCACCGCAGGCCTGAACGCGCCATGTCATCTCCCGAAGGCAGTAGCGTTCTCTTTCGCCGCCCGCCCGCCACTCTGCGGCGCGCGGTCATCACGGGCTTTGCCCGTCAGTTGCAAAAGGAAGTGGCCAAGGGTCGTCCGTTCGGCGTGCTGATCACGGGCGATGCGGAGTTGCGCCGGCTAAATCGCGACTTTCGCGGCAAAGACTACGCTACCGACGTGCTCTCTTTTGCGAGCGGTATGGGGGGCGCTCCGCACCTGGGCGAACTTGCGATCTCGCTCGGCCGGGCGCGGGCACAGGCGCGCGAATTTGGCCACCTTCTCGAAGACGAAGTGCGCATCCTGATGTTGCACGGCGTGCTGCACCTGCTCGGCCACGATCACGAGACGGATACCGGACAGATGGCGCGGGCGGAGAAGCGGTGGCGCGCCAAATTGAAGCTACCCAACGGACTGATCGAACGGGTACAGGTATGATCATCGTCCTGGCCCTCTGGGTCACGATTCCCCTGCTGGCGCTCACCACCTTCGTGCAGGTGCTCTATCTGGAAAGTCTCCGCCTGCGCACCCGGGATCTACCGTCGTTGAAGTATTTTAAAGATACGCTCGAAGACCGCATCGGCCTCAAGACCGAAGATGGCGCCGGCGCGTTTTCCCTGATCAAGCACTCGCTGTTGATCCTGACCGGGATTCTCTTCTTCGCCTGGTTTGCGGCCGACACACCCTGGCAGGATGCCATCTTCTGGCAGGCGTTGATTGCTTCCGTGCTCACCATGATCGCGGT
>CAIRBY010000053.1 GCA_903876865.1 uncultured Acidobacteriia bacterium | reverse complement strand
GCGCACCCGCGCTTCCTCTTCTATTCCGGCGGCGGTTCGGATTGGATGACGCCCTATCTGCTCGAGCGGAAATACAGCATGCGCCTACTCGCCAAAGATGCCGGGTTTCTGGTCTATCTGGCCGAGCGCTAGGCCCGCCGGGGAGCGCCCTCCCACACCCCCTAAAGTTCTCGCCAGCTCAGCCGATATGCACAATAGTGACCATTGCGATCCTCCGTTGCGTGGGCCTGCTACTGCTTCTGGTACAAGCCGCGGCCGCGCAGCGGTACAACTTCAAGGAGTACGGACAGGATCAAGGCCTGACCAACCTGGATGTCTGCTGCCTGCTGCAGGATCGCACAGGCTTCCTGTGGGTGGGCACGGAAAACGGCTTATTCCGCTATGATGGCCGCCAGTTCCGCCCCTTTACCACGGCGCAGGGGCTGCCCTCGACGCAGATTCAGGCGCTCCACCAGACGGCCGACGGGGAAATCTGGGTAGGTACCTCGGAAGGCTTGGGCCGGTGGGACGGCGAGCGCTTCCGGCCCATTCCCGCCGGGCTGGGAAGGAGCATTCATGCGCTCGCGTCGGATGCGCGCGGCCGCATCTTCGCCGGCACCAGCAAGGGCCTGCTCGCGATTGCGCCGGGCGGGTCGAGAGACCATCCCGCGTTCGAGGACTATGCGGTTCCCGGTGACTACCAGTCCGTATTCGGAGTAGTGGTCGAAGAGGGCTTGAAGGTCTGGCTCGGCTGCGGATCCGGGGTCTGCACTCTCGAAGCGAGCCGGGGTGGTGGGCAAGGTGGGGAGCGAGGCAGCCAGCGGATTCGCGAGCGCCCGGAACTCGGCCTGCCGCGCGGCAGTTGGCGGGGACTGCTCTTCGACCGCAAGGGTAGTCTCTGGGTGCGCAGCCTGACCCACCTGATGGAATTGCCCCGGGGCGCGGCGGCATTCGAGCGCCGCGATGCCGGCTTGCCGCTGGCCGGACGCAGCGCGGCGTTGCAGATGGATCGCGACGGGGAACTCTATGTCCCCACGGCGCAGGGACTGGCGCGGCGCACGCCGAACGGCTGGACCATCCTGCGCAAAGCCAACGGACTCCCTTCGGCATCCGTGGATTCCTTTCTGCAGGACCGCGAAGGATCGGCCTGGATTGCGCTCGATGGCGGCGGACTGCTGCGCTGGCTCGGGTATAAGAATACGGAGACCTGGACCGAATCCGAGGGCCTGAGCCACGATGTGGTCTGGTCGCTCACCCGGGATGGCACTGGCACGCTGTGGGGCACCACACAGGCGGGCCTCAGCCGCTTCCTGCCGCTGCAACGGAAATGGCAGCACTGGCCGGATCGCGGGCTGGATGCCGGCCAGACGCTGGCGATGCAAACCGGCGCCGATGGCAGTCTCTGGGTGGGGCAGATGCCGGGCGGGCTCTTCCACCTGAATCCGCGCACCGGACGAGGGGAGCATTTCGGGCCGGAATCGGGGCTGGCGAACGAGTGGGTGTATAGCCTGGCCGTGGATTCGGACGGCTCGATTCTGGCGGGTACGGCATCGGGACTTTACCGCGGCAACCAGCGGGGCACGGGGTGGCAGTTTGCCAAAGTCGCGATCTCCGGGGCCGACCCTCCGCGGGTGATTCTGGCGATTCTGGTGGACCGCCGGAAGCGGGTCTGGGTCAGCGGCGCCACCGGCATCGCACGGCTGGAGGATGGGCGCTGGAACCGCTTCGGCACCAGGGACGGCCTGCTCCACAACAACGTGACGTATCTCGCCGAGGCTCCGGACGAAGCGCTATGGGTCGGGTACCGCGATCCGATCGGCATCAGCCGGCTGCAGTTCGAGGGCGAACGCATTCGCGCCACCCATTTCGGGCAGAAGGATGGCATGCGCTCCGCCAAGCCCTACTTCCTCAAGTTCGACCGCCGCGGCTGGCTCTGGGTGGGCTCGGATACGGGGGTGGACCGCTATGACGGCAAGGTTTGGGCGCATTTGGACCGGTCCGACGGGCTGGCGGTCAACGATTGCGATCACAACGCCTTTTTCGAGGACGCCGACGGCAGCATCTGGATTGGAACCAGCAAGGGGTTGACGCACTTTCTGACCCCCGGAATGGCCGTTTCCCGGCCCGATGTGGTGCCTGTAGTGCTGACCTGGGCGCAGTTGGGCGGCAGCGCCGCGCCGGCATCGGGAGGGCTGGAAGTGCCGTACTCGCGGCGTTCGTTCAGTGTCGGGTTTGCCGCGCTGAGCTTCGTCAACGAAGACTCGGCGCGCTTCCGTTACCGGCTCAATGGGCTGGATCCGACGTGGACGGAGACGCGGCAGAACGAAGCCCACTACCCCGGTCTGCCTCCGGGTCCCTACAGCCTGGAAGTCCAGGCCAGTGCGCCGGGCGGCAAATGGAGCCCGCAGGCGGCGCGAATGTCCTTCACCATCCAGCCGCCGTGGTGGCTCGCCTGGTGGGCCATGACGGGCGAAGTGCTGCTCGCCGGTGTCTCGGCGCGGCTGCTCTGGGCCTGGCGTGTTCGCAACATCCTGAGCCGGCAGAATGAGTTGGAACGGGCGGTGGAAGACCGTACCCGCAAGCTCCTGCAGGAGCAGCAGAACGCCCTCGAAGAGAAGTCCCGCGCCGAACACGAAAAAGAGATCGTGGAGGCGCAAAAGGTCGAAATCGAACGGCTGCTCCACGAATCCCGCCAGGCGGCGCGGGCGAAGAGCGAATTCCTCGCCAATATCAGCCACGAGGTCCGCACGCCGCTCAACGGCATCATGGGGATGACGGAGTTAGTCCTCCGGTCGGGTGTCAACGAGGACCAATCCGAGTGCCTGCGCCTAGTCAAAACCTCGGCCGACGCGCTATTGACCGTGATCAACGACGTGCTCGATTTTTCCAAGATCGAAGCCGGGAAGCTGGACCTGGACCTGTTGGAGTTCAGCCTGGAGGAACTCCTGCGCGATACCCTGACGCCGCTGCAAGTGGGGGCGCGCGGCAAGGGGCTGGAACTTCAATGGCGGGTCGCGCCCGGGATCCCCGCCCGCGTGGTGGGAGACTGCGGCAGGTTGCGGCAGGTGCTCACCAACCTGGCCGGCAACGCGATCAAGTTCACCGAGCGCGGCTCCATTGGCGTGGATGTCGATGCCGAGAACGGGAGTGCGGGACCGCTCCGTTTGCATTTCCAGGTTCGCGATAGCGGCATCGGCATCCCCGCGGAAAAGCAGGCGCTCATCTTCGAACCCTTCCGGCAGGCGGATGGCTCCACCTCGCGCCGGTACGGCGGCACCGGGTTGGGCCTGGCCATCTGTCAGCGCCTCACCGGGATGATGGGTGGCAAGGTCTGGGTGGTGAGCCAGGCCGGAGCGGGCAGCGTCTTTCACTTCACCATCCTGGTGACGGCGGCGGCCCGCAAGCCGGCCACGCCGCCCAGCGCCGCCGCAGCCAATGCTCCCATGCCGCCCGGAATCCGCATCCTGCTGGCCGAGGACAATCTGGTGAATCAGAAGCTGACCCGCCGCCTCCTGGAAAGCAGCGGCTGCACGGTGGTCTGCGCCATGGATGGTGTGGAGGCGGTGCGGGCATTCAAATCCGCAGCCTTCGATCTCGTTCTGATGGACGTGCAGATGCCGAACATGGATGGCTTCGAGGCCACCTCCGCCCTGCGCCGGCAGGAGGCCGGTACGGCAAGGCACACACCGATCCTGGCCCTCACCGCGAATGCCATGAAGGGAGACCGCGACCGCTGCCTCGCCGCCGGCATGGATGGGTATGTCACCAAGCCGATCCAGAGCGCGGAATTGCTGCACGCGATTACGGAGTTGCTAGGCGCCGCTGCCGGCGCCGGTTAGACTTCGCGCCGCTGCCGGCGCCGGTTAGACTTCGCGCCGCTGCCGTCGCCGGTTAGACCTCGCGCCGCTGCCGGCGCCGGAGCCCGTTAGCCGGCCCTAGAACGTCAGCTTCGAGACGTAGCCGAAACTCTGGCGCAGGCTATCCACCGGCGCTCCCGGCGTCTGGTCCTGTTCCACAAAATAGTGAGCCACGCCCGCCGCCGCGGCCGCGCGCAACACCTTCGGCCACTCGATCACGCCGTTGCCCACTTCTTTGAACGCCGACTTCTCCACCGATTCCTTGAACATCACCGGCGTGCCCTTTGCCTTGTCCTTCAAGTGCAGCAACGGAACGCGCCCCTTCACCTTCGTCAGCATCTCCACCGGATCGTGCCCCGCCACGCTCACCCAGAAGAGATCCAGTTCCAGATTGACCAGCTTCTTATCGGTGTGGCTCAGCAGCACGTCGAACAGCGTCGATCCGCCCTCGGTGGCAAATTCAAAAGCGTGATTGTGATAGCAGAAGCTCATCCCGGCCGCGCGGCACTTCTCGCCCGCGCGATTCAGCTTGTCCGCGATTCCCTTGATGACCTCCACCCCGCCCCGCTCCGGCTCCGGCAGGTACGGGAACACCGCGTACTCGAAGCCGCGCTTCTTCAGCGAATCGAAGATTTTGCTCAGATCGTCGATGCCGCCCTGCGTCACCAGCTTCGAATCCAGGTGAATGCTGACGGGCTTCATGCCGCTCGCCTGCATCGCCGGCCACAACTGATCGAGCCCCGCGTAGGTGGCCTCGATTTCCTGGAAGCCGATGGCTTTGATCGCCGCCAGCGTCTCTTCCGGCTTCTGCGGCAGAATCGAGCGGACCGTGTATAGCTGCACGCCCAGGCTCTTCAATTGCGCCGCGCGGCCCGCCGCGCCGAGCGCGACCGCTGCTGTTCCCGCCTGCAAAAACTCGCGTCTGGATACCATGTCCCTCATTATGCCCCTTCCCCGGGTCAGTTGCGGCCCCGGTTTTCCGGCCCCGCAGCGGGCCAATATCAAGCCGGAGTGAAGCCGGAGTGAAGCCGGAGTGAAGCCGGAGTGAAGCCGGAGTGAAGCCGAAGTGAAGCCGATGCTAAACTGAAGAAACTCCTCCCGAGGCTTCGCACCGCCATGGCAACATCCACATCCGCACTCGGTTTCCGCGAGGTCTTGCAGACACCCGCGGTCAAGCGCCTGTGGATCGCCCAGATCGTCAGCGTCTTCGGCGATTTCCTGGCCATCTTCGCCGTCTTCAGCGTGGTTACGTTTCAGCTCCACGGCACACCCACGCAGGTGAGCATGATCATGGCGGCCTACATGGCGCCGCTTGCCGTGATCAGTCCGCTGGCCGGTGTCTTCGTCGATAAGTGGAACGTCAAGTGGACCATGATCTCGAGCGACCTGATCCGCGGTGTGCTCGTCATTTCGCTACTCTTCGTGCGCGATCTCCACGCCATCTACGCCATCTTCTTCGCCATGAGCACGGTCTCGAGTTTCTTCCTGCCGGCGCAATCCGTGGCCGTGCGCACGCTGGCTCCGGCGGGTGGCCTGCTCGCTGTGAACGCGCTCATGACCCAGGCGATGCAGGGCGCCCAGATCATCAGCCCCGCCATCTCCGGCCTCATGGTGCAGGGACTCGGCGCCAATGCCTGCTTTCTCTTCGACGTGGTCAGCTTCTTCTTCTCCGCCGCCATGGTCGCGTCTCTCACCATCGATCGCGCCAAGGTGGAGCGGGCGGCTTCGGGCGTGCTGCAATCGATGGGCGATGGCTTCCGCTTCATCTTCACCCACGCCGTGATTTCCTTCGTCATGATCTCGATGGCGTGCGGCATGTTCGCCGTCCGCTGTTTCGGCGCGCTGCTGTCGGTGTGGGTCCGCGACGTGCTGCACTCCAACGCCGCCCTGTTCGGCACCCTGAATTCACTGATCGGCGTGGGCATGATCCTCGGCACGCAGGTGGTGCGGCGCGTGGCCCACCGCCACTCGTCCCAACATCTGGTGATCTACGGCCTGGCCGGAATGGGCGGCGCCGTCTTCATCACCGCCGCCTTCCCGGGCGTTGGGGCCACCGCTGCTGGGATGCTCGGAATCGGCTTCTTCGCCGCCTTCAACATGATCACTTCCCAGACCGTGTTACAGCATGAAACACCGCAGGAGATGCTCGGTCGCGTGAGCAGCAGCCTGATGTCGCTGATGGCCGTGTCGCAGGTGCTCGCCATGTTCGTGGCCGGCCCCGTGGCGCAGCAGACCGGGATCGTCACGCTCTATTTCGCCAGCGCGGTGATGCTCGTCACGGTGGGCGGGGCGGGCTTCCTGTGGCTTCGAAAAACCTGAACTCCGGGACTCCCCGAAATCGCCGCTTGGATTAAAGTTGCTTCAGGCCGCAACAGCGAGCGCCGCGCTGGGTTCATCCACACAAGCACCGCAAGCGAATCCCACAACCCGCCGCATCAGGGGAGGCGGGATCTGCCGGGTTTACCACATGTGAGGACAGGCGTGCGAAGCTCGCTTCGGAGGAACGCCTGTCCTCCCTTCCGCTCTGCCTCCCCGCCGCTCCGCGTCTCTGCCTCCCCGCCACTCCGCGTCTCTGCCTCCCCGCCACTCCGCGTCTCTGCCTCCCCGCCACTCCGCGTCTCTGCCTCCCCGCCACTCCGCGTCTCTGCCTCCCCGCCGCTCCGCGTCTCTGCCCCACCGCGCCCGATACCCCGCTAGAATCAGAAGCTATGGATCGCAACGCCGCCCCTTCTCCAGCCGACCCCTCACGCGCGGAAACCGTAGCCTCCAGTTCTCTAGCCGAGAGCCGGCCGGACTCCGACATTTCCCGCGTGACCTCGGGCGCGGTGGAGGACGAAGGCCGTTTCGTCTCCGGCACCCTCCTCGGCGGACGCTACCGCATCATCGGCCTGCTGGGCCGCGGCGGCATGGGCGAGGTCTATCGCGCCACCGATCTCACACTCGGCCAATCCGTCGCGCTGAAGTTCCTGCCCGAAGAGGCCTCGCGCAATCAGCGCCTGCTGGAACGCTTTCACGGCGAAGTGCGCGTGGCGCGCCTGGTCTCCCACCCCAATGTCTGCCGCGTCTACGATATCGGCGAAATCGAAGGCATGCCGTTCATCAGCATGGAGTATGTCGATGGCGAAGACCTTGCCTCGCTCCTCATGCGCATCGGCCGCCTGCCCGGCGACAAAGCGGTGGAGACCGCGCGCAAACTCTGCGCCGGTCTGGCCGCGGCGCACGATCGCGGCGTGATCCATCGCGATCTCAAACCGCAGAACATCATGATGAACAAGCGCGGCGAAGTCGTCATCATGGATTTCGGCCTCGCCGCCATCAGCGATCAGTTGACTGGCGCCGAGGTGCGCAACGGCACGCCCGCCTACATGGCGCCGGAGCAGTTGAAGGGCGCCGAGGTGACCGCCCGCAGCGATCTCTACGCGCTCGGCCTCGTGCTCTACGAACTCTTCACCGGCAAGCGCCCGTACGACGCCAAGAACCTGCAGCAACTCATCGACCTGCAGGAATCCGCGCACCTCACCAGCATGACGAGCGTGGCCGCCGATATCGATCCCGCCGTGGAGAAGGTCATCCGCCGCTGCCTGGAGCCGGATGCCGCCAAGCGCCCCTCCAGCGCTCTGGCCGTGATGGCCGCGCTGCCCGGCGGCGATCCCCTGGCCGCCGCGCTCGCAGCCGGGGAGACTCCTTCGCCGGAGATGGTGGCCGCGGCGGGCACGCTCGAGGGCATGGCCCGCCGCTATTCCGTGCCCTGCCTAGTGCTGGTGCTGCTCTGCCTGATGGCGGCGATTCCCATGCGCCAAACGCGCACCGCCATGATGCAGGCGCCGCTCGATCGCTCGCCCGAAGTGCTGGCCAACCGCTCGCGCGAGCTCGCCGCATCCTTCGGCTACACCGAACGGCCCGCCGATCGCGCCATCTGGCTCGAGAGCCGCGGGCAGCTCGTGGAG
>CAIRBY010000052.1 GCA_903876865.1 uncultured Acidobacteriia bacterium | reverse complement strand
GGTATCTGCCTCGACCCCGCGTCCAGCGAATATTATCAGGACGGGAAGTACGTGTTTAAGAAGTCCGATAAGAGCGCGCGCACCAGCGAACAGATGGTGGAGTTCTGGGCCAACTGGGTGCGCCAGTATCCGGCGATCGTCTCCCTGGAAGATGGCATGGCGGAGAACGACTGGGCCGGCTGGAAACTGCTGACCGACACCGTGGGCAAGAAGATCCAGTTGGTGGGCGACGATCTGTTCGTCACCAACCCGCTCTTCCTCGCCAAGGGTATTGAAGGCGGCGTGGCGAATTCGATTCTGGTGAAGGTGAACCAGATCGGAACCCTGACCGAAACTCTGGAAGCCATGCAGATGGCGGCCAACGCGGGTTACACGGCCGTGGTCTCGCACCGCTCCGGCGAAACCGAAGATCCGTTCATCGCGGATCTGGCGGTGGCGACGAACGCGGGCCAGATCAAGACCGGTTCGGCCAGCCGTACGGACCGCATCGCGAAGTACAACCAGTTGCTGCGGATCGAAGAGCGGCTCGGCGCTTCGGCGGTCTTCCCCGGCAGAAAGGCGTACCGTCAGTGAAGAAACTGGTTCTGATCCGCCACGGCGAAAGCACGTGGAACAAGGAAAATCGCTTCACCGGCTGGACCGATGTCGATCTCTCGGAAGAGGGCCGGCAGCAGGCGAAGGAAGCGGGCGAAGTTCTGAAGAAGGAGGGCTACGTCTTCGACGTGGCCTACACCAGCGTTCTCAAACGTGCCATCCGCACGCTGTGGACGGTGCTGGACGGCATGGACCTGATGTGGATCCCGGTGTACCGTTCGTGGCGCTTGAACGAGCGCCACTACGGCGCCTTGCAGGGTCTCAACAAGGCGGAGACGGCGGCCAAGTTTGGCGAGGACCAGGTGAAGATCTGGCGCCGCAGCTACGACATTCCGCCGCCCGAACTCACGGCGGACGACGAACGCTACCCGGGCAACGATCCGCGCTACAAGAGCCTCACCAAGGAAGAGTTGCCGCTGACCGAGTGCCTGAAGGACACGGTGGCGCGCTTCCTGCCGTTGTGGCATGAGACCATCGCTCCCGCGATTCAGAGCGGTCAGCGCGTGGTGATCGCGGCGCACGGCAACAGCCTGCGGGCGCTGGTGAAATACCTGGATGGCGTGAGCGAGGCGGAGATCGTGGAGCTCAACATTCCGACGGGCATGCCGTTGGTCTATGAACTCGACGACGATCTGAAGCCGCTCAATCGCTACTATCTGGGCGATCCCGAGAAGGTCAAAGCCGCGATGGATGCGGTGGCGGCGCAGGGAAAGAAGAAGTAAACGTAGGGCAGGCTCTCCCGCCTGCCGAATGTTCCAAGCGGGGACGCGTTTTCCGGCTGCAGTCGGAAGATGCGTCCCCGTTTCGTATACTGGCCCATACGGAGACGGCATGAAACTCACTTTGGCACTGATAGCGGTTGCGGCTGCGTTCCCGGCGGCGGGGGCGGATAAGATCACGATTGAAAAAGCGATGCAGGTACGGGAGCCCTCCGACCTGCAGTTCGCGCCCGACGGCAAGCGACTCGCTCTGACCTTGCAGGAACCGAACGGGGATAAGCCCGCAGTGCGGCACGTGTGGGTATACGATCTGGCGAAGCGCGAATTGCGGCAGTGGACGGCGTCGGCAAAGTCGGAATCGATGCCGCGCTGGTCGCCCGATGGGCAGACGCTCGCCTTCCTCTCCGACCGCGAAGAGATGCAGCAGATCTGGCTGCTTTCGTTGAGCGGCGGCGAAGCGACGAAGCTGACGAGCGGGAAGAGCGGCGTGGATTCCTTCAAATGGTCGCGCGACGGCAAACGCATTGCATACCTCGGCGCCGAACCGCGCAGCGCCGACGAGGAGAAGAAGCAGAAGGATCAGGACGACGCGCGCGTGATCGACGTGGATCACAAGCCATCGCGCGTGTGGACTGTGGATGTGGCGACGAAGGCGGTGAAGAAGATCACGAGCGGCGCATGGGATCTGCGCGAGATCGAGTGGCTGCCGGACGGCAAGAATTTGCTGGCGATGGGAACGGATACGCCGGCGGACGATCGCCGCACGGAGCGAATGGTTTCGGTGGCTCTGGAGAATGGGCGCGTGGAAGTGGTGCTGGCTCCTGCGGGACCCTTCAGCCGGCTGCAGGTGGATCCCAAGGGCACGGCGGTAACTTACGTCTGCTCGCCGGAAGACGGGCCCACGGCACAGGATCTGTGGACGATGGCGCTCGATACCCACAAGGCGAAGAACCTGACGGCGGGCGTGGACCGTCCGGTGCTGAGCTTCCAGTGGATGAACGATGGCGGCATCGCGACGCTGTTCGAAAAGGGATTTCACACCGAACTCAGTGCAGTCGGCGCGACACAGCGCAAACTGGTAACGGATGCGGCGCTCGATGTCTCGGTGTTCACGGTCAGTCAGGCCGGAGCGGTGGCGTATGTCGCCGAATCGGCGACGGTGCTGCCGGAACTGTTTGTGGAAGGCAAGGCGGTGAGCCACTTCAACGATGGCCTGCAAACGCTGGCGCTAGGCAAGGCGGAGTATTACAGCTACAAGAGCTTCGACGGCACGCCGATCGAAGCGGCGCTGTTCCGGGGCGAGGGTACGGCGGAGGGAAAGCCCGCGCCCTTGATGGTGTTGATTCACGGTGGTCCGGCGGGTGCCTGGCGCGCACGCTTCGATGGGCTGACGCAGTTGCTGGTCTCGCACGGCTACACGGTGATGGAGCCGAACATTCGCGGGTCGGTGGGCTACGGGCAGAAGTTTCTCGCCAGCAATAAGGGCGACTGGGGCGGCGGCGATTACAAGGACGTGATGGCCGGAGTGGACGATCTGGTGAAGCGCGGCATCGCGGACCCGAAACGGCTCGGCATCGGGGGATGGTCCTACGGCGGGTATATGGCCGAGTGGGCGATCACGCAGACGGACCGCTTCCAATTCGCGATCTCCGGGGCGGGGATGGCAGACCTGGCAACCGAGTTCGGCACCGAAGCGCGCTCGGCGGGCGATGAGTGGTATTACGGCGTGCCCTACGAAAATCTGGCCGGTTTCCAGAAATCTTCGCCGATCACGTTCATCAGGAACGCGAAGACGCCGACCCTGATTTTGCAGGGCGAGGCGGACACCACGGACCCGATTTCACAGAGCCAGATGCTCTACCGCGGCTTGAAGCGCTACCACGTGCCGGCGGAGTTTGTGGTCTATCCGCGCGAACCGCACGGGCTGCGCGAACCCAAGCACATCGCCGACCGCTACCGCCGCAGCCTGGAGTGGGCGGACAAGTATCTGAAGTAGGCGCACCGTCGCCTTGATCAGATGAGATCCGGGTGATAGAGTCGGTTCACGATGACCCGATCTCTATTCACCCTCGTGCTGGCGGCGTCGGCGTTTGCCGCGAAGGTCCCGGACCGGCTCAGTCCGGCTGCGTTTGAAACTCAGCGCGTGGAAGGCATGCTCGGTGAACGCATGCGCGTCAATCTGGAAGGGCGACTGCTGCACGTTGACGAACCGCGGTTGTTGCGGGGCTTTCAACAGCCTCCGGGAGAGCAGGATTGGATCGGCGAGCACGCAGGTAAGTACCTCGACGCGGCGTGCAACACGTGGCGCTACACGCATGACGCGCGCATCAAGTCCCAGATGGACCGGATCGCGGCGGCGCTGATGCAGGCGCAGAAGCCGGACGGCTATCTGGGCACGTACGTGGACGCGAAGCGGTGGACGAGTTGGGATGTGTGGGTTCACAAGTACGACCTGATCGGGCTGCTGAATTATCACGAGACTACGGGCAACACGCAGGCGCTGGAAACCGCGAAGAAGGTCGGCGACCTGCTCGCGCGGACCTTCGGCACCGCGCCGGGACACCGGGACCTGATCGCGAGCAGCACGCATGTCGGCATGGCTGCCAGTAGCGTTCTGGAGCCGATGGTGGCTCTCTATCGCCTCACCGGAGAGAAACGCTATCTGGATTTCTGCTGGTATATCGTGCATGCCTGGGATCAGCCCAACGGACCCAAGATTCTGGCCTCGCTCCGCACCACCGGAAGCGTGTTCCGCACCGCCAACGCCAAGGCCTACGAGATGATGAGCGACCTGGTGGGCGTGGCCGATTTATACCAGATCACGGGCGATGCCTCGCTGCTGCCCCCGGTAGTGACCGCATGGCACGATATCCGCGACCGGCGCCGCTACCTGACCGGGACCACCAGTTCGAAGGAGCATTTCCTGGACGACGAATTGCTGCCCGCGGGGGACAAGGACGATGTGGGAGAGGGCTGCGCGACGGTGACCTGGCTGCAACTCACCGGACGCCTCTACCGGCTGACCGGCGCGGCGGAATACGCCGAAGAACTGGAGCGCACCATCTACAATCAGCTGTTGGGCGCGCAGGATCCGCACAACGGCAACATCTGCTACTTCACGCCGATGAATGGCGCGAAGAAGCCTGGGCCGGGCATCAACTGCTGCGTATCGAGCGAGCCGCGCGGCATCTCGATGATTCCGCAACTAGCCTGGGGATTCACAGAGAAGGGACCCACGGTCGGGCTCTACACGGCCGGTGAAGTGACTACACCATTCGCGAAGCTGACCTCGGAAACTGCGTTTCCCAGGGACGGCTCCGTCAAATTGACCGTGAAGGAAGCGACGCGCAAGCACTTCACACTGCAACTGCGGGTGCCTCAGTGGACTTCACGGTTTACGGTCACCGCGGGCAAACAGAAGTTCACGGGCCGGCCTGGCGCGTGGCTGGAGATCGATCGCGACTGGAAGGCCGGCGACATCATCGCCATCGACATGGACATGACGGTGCAAGTGCACCCGGGCGGGAAGAGCTATCCGGACTCGGTCGCCATCCAGCGCGGACCGCAGGTGCTGGCCGCGGAAGAGAGCCTGAACCCAGGCGGCGTGAAATCGCCCGGCTCCGTGGCTCCGTCTTTAAAGACGGTAGCGCCGCCGCAGGGCTGGAGCGGTGCGCAGGTCTATACGGCCGGGAGTGTGACCCTGGTGCCCTTCGCCGACGCCGCCGTGATGAAGGTCTGGCTGCCGGCGCGCTAAACAGGCTGCTTGTGCTGCGCGCCTTAAGAGGCGCGGGGTTCGGCGAGGGGTAATTCGATCCAGACTTTGAGGCCGGGTTGCACGTTTTCCGCGTTCAATTTTCCGTGATGCAGGCCGATGGACCGGGAGGCAATCGCGAGCCCGAGACCGACGCCGCCGGTCGCGGTATCGCGAGAATCGTCCACCCGGAAAAAGGGTTGGAAGATCCTGGGCAATAGATCTTCGGGCACGCCCGGGCCGTAATCGCGGATGCTGATGCGTGCGGTGTCCGCGGTGACTTCGAGCGCCACATCGACGGCAGTGCCGCCTGGAGTGTAGCGGACCGCGTTGCGCAGCACGTTCTCGATGGCGCGGCGCAGCACTTCGCGATCGGCGCGCATGGTGATGCCCGGCGGCGGGGCGAGGGCAATCCCGCAGCCGCGCGCTTCGCCCTCCACCTGGCAATCTTCCACCACTTCCGCCAGCAGATCATCGAGGCGCAGGCTTTCGCTATTGTTGGCGGCCGGGTCGCCCTCCGCGCGGGTGACCTGAATCAGGCCGCCCACCAGGTCCGTGAGGCGCGCGATCTCTTTCTTCAGGCGCGCCACGGCGGCGCCGCGATCCGCGGCGGTGAGAGAAAGCTCCGCGGCGAAACTGAGGCGCGCGAGTGGCGAGCGCAACTCGTGCGAAATATCCTGCAGCAGGCGCCGCTCGGCGGTCAGCAGCGTGGCGATGCGTTCGGCCATGCGGTCGAAGGCGCGGCCCACTTCGCCGATTTCATCCTTGCGTGTGGAGTTGACGCGGACGGAGAGATCACCGGCGCCGAAGCGGTCCACGGCACGCGCCAGCGCACGCAGCGGCGAGGCGAGATTGGTGGCGAGCAGCCAGCACAGAAAGGCGATGGCAGCGAGGATCAGGATGTAATAGGGCAGGTACTGGCTGATATCGAAGAGATTGTCGAAGACGGCGATGAAATGGTACTTTCCATCGGGCGAAGTCGCCATTCCCAGCATGCGGTCGTGATAGCGGCTGGGGCGATTGGAATTGGGCAGCGCGGCTGTCAGCAGGCTGGAGCGATCCTCGCCGGTCACCAGATCCCTGCCGGCGGCGTCGGTGAAATAGTGTTCGCCGGAGAGATGCTTTTGCACGCTTTGCATGTGCGCCGCGAGGGCGGGCTTGCCTCCGTGCGCGAGCGCATCCATACCCTGTTCCAGGAGCAAAGCATTCATGCGTGGGGCCATGCTGCCGTGCTCCATGTTGCGCATGGAGACGTAGACCGAGACGCCGATGAACGCCACCAGCGAGAGTACGAGGGTGCCGAAGCACCAGAGCAGAATCTTGGTATAGACCTTCATGGGGCGAATTGATATCCCACGCCGCGGACCGTGCGGATGGGCGAGCGTTCCTCGTGTTCCAGTTTCTTTCGCAGATGGCTGATGTGCACGTCGAGCGAGCGCTCGTAGGGCGTTGCGGGGCGCTGATACAGCACCGCGGTGAGTTCGTCGCGGGTCACGGTGCGTCCGGCGGCGCGGACGAGGATTTCCAGAATGTCGAATTCGATCGACGTGATTTCAAGGGTTTCGTTGCGCAGCCACGCCTCGCGGGTCGCGGGGTTGAGGCGGACGCCGCCGGATTCCAGCAGTTGCGGCGGAGCGGCCTCCGTGTGGCCGGTTCGCCGCAGCACTGCGCGGATGCGGGCGAGCAGTTCGTCGGGGCCGAAGGGCTTGGGCAGGTAATCGTCCGCGCCGGAGTTGAGGCCCGCGATGCGGTCTGTCTGGGAGGTGCGCGCGGTCAGCATGATGACCGGAGTGGAACTGCGTTTGCGCAGTTGACGCAAAAGTTCGAATCCATCCAGAACGGGAAGCATCACATCCAGGATGATCAGGTCGAAGGCGCCTTCCAGCGAACGCGCCAAGCCGCTCCTGCCATCGTGCACAGCTTCCACGGTGAAGCCGTACTGGCCGAAGTAATCGGTCATTAACGAGGTCAGTTCCGTATCGTCCTCTACCAGTAGGATCGATTTGCGCGCGCTGCTAGGTTCCGAGGAAGGCACGGTTTACTCCTTTATTTGTAGCGCAATCCGGGTGCCGTGCAGCGGTGGGAACGAGCCTTTTACAAAACTTAAGGATGCCTTTGTGAGAGTTTGTCGTCTACTAAAAGAGATGAAACAGATTTCAATTGCCGTCTGTGCGGCAGTGTTGTGTTCGGTGCTCGCAGCGCAAACCCCCGCGCCCAAGAGCATGGTGGGGACGGTGAGCCTGTTCAAGGCCGATTCGGCGGAGATTGAAGTGAAGCCGGACAACGGTCCGGCGGTGGCTTTCAAGGTGACGGCAGACACGATGGCGCAGAAAGTCGCGCCCGGAGTCACGGACCTGAAGAAGGCGGAGCCGATCAAAGTGACGGACGTGGAACTGGGCGACCGTGTGCTTGCCACACCCGAACCCGGCACCAGCAACCTGCGCCGCATCGTGGTGATGGCTCTGACCGATATCGCCAAGAAGAACGAAGCCGACAAACAGGATTGGACGCGCCGCGGCATCGCCGGGATGGTGACCGCGAAGAACGGTAACGAAGTGACGCTGAAGATCCGCACGCTCGGTGGCGAATCCACCGCGGTGGTGACGGTCTCGGACAAGACTACGTATAAGCGCTACGCGCCGGATTCGGTGAAGTTCGCCGATGCCAAGGTCAGCAAACTCGGCGAAGTCAGCGTGGGCGATCAGGTGCGCGCGCGCGGCGTGAAGAGCGAGGACGGCCTGAAGGTTACGGCTGATGACGTGGTGTTCGGCACCTTCGTCACCAAGGCCGGCGCGGTCACCGCGGTCAACCTCGAAGGCAGGGAAGTCACGGTGAAAGACTCCGCGACCAACAAGCCGCTGGTGATCAAGTTCACCGCCGATTCGCAGTTGAAGAAGATGCCGGATATGGCGGCGATGATGGGCGGAATGCGCGGCGGAATGGGCGGCGGAATGGGCGGCGGAATGGGCGCCGGAGCGGGCGCTGGAGCGGGCGCTGGGATGGGCCGCGGTGGTCCTCCGGCGGGGATGGGCGGTGGCGGGATGCCTCCTGCCGCAGGCGCATCCGCTGGCGCATCCGCTGGCGCACCGGCGGGCGCCGCGCGCGGCGCGGCACCTTCGGGCATGGGCGGAGGCATGAAGGGCATGGATATCAATTCGATGCTGGAGCGCATGCCGCTTTCCAAGCTCGAAGATCTCAAGCCCGGTGAGATGCTGGTTGTCTCCTCCACCAAGGGCGCCACCAAAGATCAGGTCACCGCGATCATGGTGCTGGGCAACGCGGATTCAATTTTGCAAATGATCGCCGCGCAGTCCGGCGGCGGCCGCGGCTCAGCCATCCCCGGCGCATCCGGCATGGGCGGGATGATGGGCGGCGGTGGCATGGACGCTCTGAGCGGCATGGGTATCGGCGGAATTATGTAAGCGGCGCGGTTCGCCGCGCCTTTTTGTTCGTAACGATCGACTCTTCGAAATCAACATGAAACTGACTCACTACATCTCTGCACTGATTCTCTGCCTGTGGACGCTGGCGCCCGCGGGCACGGCGCAAACCTCGGCAACACCCTCCCTTCGCGGGGTCATCACAGACCCTTCCGGAGCCCTGATTCCAGGCGCTCTGGTGCAGTTGCGCGGACCCGGCGGCGAACAGCGAAAGACCACCGGCGTGGATGGCAAGTACGAATTCACGGTGCTGCGCGCAGGCAAGTACAACGTTCGCGTCATCGCCAAGGGCTTCACCGTGAGCGGCCGGCAGGATTTCGACATCGGCGGACCGATGGTGCTGGACGCACAACTTACCATTCAATCCGATACGCAGGTGATGAACGTGGAGGACGAAGCCAATTCGGTTTCGGCCGACCCCACCGCCAACGGCAGCGCGATTGTGCTGAAGGAGAAGGAACTCGCCGCGCTGAGCGACGATCCCGACGAGTTGCAGCAGCAGTTGCAGGCGATGGCCGGGCCGGGCGCCGGTCCCAACGGCGGACAGATCTACATCGATGGCTTCACCGGCGGAAACCTGCCGAACAAGTCCTCCATACGCGAAGTGCGCATCAACTCCAACCCCTTCTCTCCAGAGTATGAGCGCCCCGGCTTCGGCCGCATCGAGATCCTCACCCGCCCGGGCTCGGACGTGGTCCACGGGCAGGTCTTCGGACAGTACAACAAAGAGGCCCTGAATGCGCGCAGCCCGCTATTGACCAGCTCGCAGCGTCCGCCCTACCGGCAGGATTTCTTTGGCGTCAACCTGACCGGCCCCATCAAGAAGCAGAAGGCCAGTTTCAGTTTCGATGCGCAGCGCCGCTCCACGCAGGAAGACGCGTTCATTTACGCGACCATCCTCGACGCGAACTTCAACCCGCAGAGCGTGAATCAATCGGTGCAGACGCCGCAGTCGAACATGGGCATCACGCCGCGCGTGGACTATGCGATCAACACCAACAACACGCTGATCGTGCGCTACCAGTTCAACCGGATGAACTTCGATAAGCAGGGCATCGGCAACTTCAGCCTGCCTTCGAAGGCGTATGATTCGCACAACGACGAGCACGCGGTGCAGGTGACAGAGACTGCGATCGTAAGCCCGCGCTACATCAACGAGACGCGCTTCCAATACATGCGCAACAACTCGCAGAGCCTCGGCGATAATACGATCCCCTCGATTTCGGTGCAGGGCGCCTTCAACGGCGGCGGCGCGGGAATCGGCAATTCAGGAACGCTCTCCACGCGCCTGGAACTCTCCAATGCCTCCACCTTCACGTATAAGGCCCACACCATCAAGTGGGGCGGCAGAATCCGGCAGAGCTTCACGGATTCCACCAGCCTGAGTAACTTCGGCGGAGCATACACCTTCCTGGGATCTTCCGGTCCAATGCTGGATGCCAACAATCAGCCGATCGCGGGCACAGCCACGCAACTCTCGGCGCTGGAGAGTTACCGGCGTACGCTGCTCTTCCAGAAGCAGGGACTGAGCGATGCGGCGATCCGCCTGTTGGGCGGCGGTGCGGCGCAGTTCAGCCTGAGCGCGGGCACGCCGCTCACCTCGGTGAAGCAGTTCGATGCCGGCCTGTACCTGAATGACGACTTCCGTGTGCGGCCGAACCTGACCGTCAGCTACGGCCTGCGCTACGAAGCGCAAAACAACATTCACGATCACGCGGATTTTTCGCCGCGCCTGGGTTTCGCCTGGGGTGTGGACGCGAAGGGGAATACGCCCGCGAAGACCGTCCTGCGCGGCGGGTTCGGAATCTTCTTCGATCGCATCAGCGAGAATACGACGCTGAACGAGTTGCGCTATAACGGCGTGACGCAGCAATCCTACTTCATCCTCAGCCCCAGTTTCTACCCGGCAATTCCCACGCTCTCTGCCCTGGCCGCGGGCAAGCAACCGCAGACGCTGCAGTTTGTCGATAGTTCCGTCAAAGCGCCGCGGACTTATCAGTTGAGCCTCGGGTTGGACCGCCAGATCAACAAGTATCTGCGCATCAGCAGCGTCTACCTGAACGGGCGCGGCAACAACCTGCTCCGCTCGCGCGATATCAACGCGCCCATCAACGGCCAGTATCCGTTCGGCGATTCCCAGTTCCGCAACTTATCCGAGACCACGGGCTTGAGCCGCACCAATCAGATTCAATTGACGCCGAGCGTGAATTACAAGAAGCTGTTCGTGTTCGGCTTCTACTCGCTCTCCTATGGCAGGACCGACGCCGAAGGGCAGCCTGCCGATCCGTACAATCTGCGGGCGGAGTGGGGTCCTTCGAGCTTCGCGGATGTGCGGCACCGCATGGTTCTCGGCACCGGGATTCCGCTGCCCTTCAAGGTCACGGTGAGCCCCTTCATCACGGCATCGTCGGGCGCGCCCTACAACATCACCACCGGTCGCGACACGAATGGCGATAGCGTCACCGCGGAGCGTCCGTCACTGGTGGCCATCGCGGCTTCGCAGTGCACCGGCAGCACGCTCTACTTCTCGCCGGTGTTCGGCTGCTTCAATCTGAATCCGGCGGCGGGCACCAGCATCAGCCGCAATTCGGCGCGCGGTCCGGCGTCGTTCAATATGTCGCTGCGCCTCAACCGCACGTGGACCATCGGCGGCAAGGGTGAAGCCTCCGCTGGCGGCATGGGCGGGATGATGATGGGCGGTGGTGGTGGTATGGGCGGTGGCGGTGGAATGCGCGGTGGCGGTGGACCGCCTCCGGGCGCGATGATGACGACGCCTCCTCCGGGCATGATGGGGCAGGGCGGGGCGCAGCAGGCACCGAGCCGGCGCTACACGATCACGCTGAGCGTGAACGCATCGAACGTGCTGAACCATGTGAACTGGGCGGCGCCGAGCGGCGATCTTTCGTCGCCGTACTTCGGACAGTACCGCGGTCTGGCGGGCGGATTCTTCGCTGGTGACATACAAAATCGGAGCGGTAATCTCCGGGGAAAGCGCCAGCCGGCCGGCCGCCTGCAGCAGCAGG
>CAIRBY010000051.1 GCA_903876865.1 uncultured Acidobacteriia bacterium | reverse complement strand
TTCCTCGAATCGGACTTTGTCATCGAGCGCGAGTTCCGCACCGGCAGGCAGCAGCATTGCATGCTGGAACCGCACATCACGATCAGCTGGCTGGATGCGGATGGGCGTCTGGTGATCCGCACCAGCACGCAGGTGCCGTACCATTGCCGGCGGCAGGTCGCGATGATCCTGCAGATTCCAGTGAGCCGCGTGCACGTGATCAAGCCGCGTATCGGCGGCGGCTTTGGCGGCAAGCAGGAGATGCTGCTGGAGGAGATCTGCGGTGCTCTGGCCATGGCCACGCGCCGTCCCGTGAAGATGGAGTTCACGCGCGAAGAGGAGTTCTACATGGCGCGCAGCCGCCATCCGCAGATTCTGAATCTGAAGATGGGCGTGAAGCGCGATGGCACGGTGGTGGCGAGCCACATGAAGGTGCTGGCTACGACTGGCGCCTATGGCAGTCACGCGAATACGGTGCAGGGCAACACGGGCAGCAAAGTGTTGCCGCTCTACCGCGCGGATCATCTGCGCTTCGAATGCGACGTGGTGTATACCAATGCGCCGGTGGCCGGTGCGTTCCGCGGCTACGGCTGTCCGCAGGGATTCTTCGCGCAGGAAACGATGGTGGATGAGATCTGCGAGAAGCTGCAGATCGATCCCGTGGAATTCCGCCGCAAGAACGCGATCCGCCTGGGCGATACGGACCGCCTCTCGGCGCAGTTGGGCGAGGGCAGGGAAGGGCTGGCGCGGGTGGTGCGCAGTTGCGGTTTGCCGGAGTGCCTGGAGCGCGGCGCGGCCGCCATTGGCTGGGAGAAGAAGCGCGCGGCGAAGCCCAAGAAAGGTCATCGGAAACGCGGCGTGGGCATGTCCTGCACGATGCAGGGTTCTGGAATCGCGGGAGTCGATTGGGCCTCCGCGTTCCTGAAGATGAACGAGGATGGCGCGTTCTTCCTGCAGGTGGGCGCGTCCGACGTGGGTGCGGGTGCGGACACGGTGCTCTCGCAGATCGCGGCGGAGGCGTTGGGCGTGACCCTCGACAAGATCCACATCACCTCCGGCGATACCGATATCACGCCCTTCGACGTGGGGGCATATGCCTCCAGCACCACCATCATCAGCGGAGGCGCGGTGAAGAAGACGGCGGACCTGGTGCGCGGGCAGGTATTCGAATTCGCGGCGCGCATGTTGGGAGCGCCGGTGGAAGATCTCGCCTGCGGGAACAACGCGGTCTTCCGCATCAGCGACCCCAAGCAGCGCGTGACCATGGGAGACCTTGCGCTGCACGCCATGTACAAAGAGAAGACGCAGATCATGGGCGGCGCGTCGCACTTCAATACGGATAGCCCGCCGCCCTTCTGCGTCACCTTCGCCGAGGTGGAGGTGGATATTCAGACCGGGCAGGTGCAGGTGCTGCATCTGGTGAGCGCCGTGGACCCGGGTGTCGCCATCAACCCCGTTCAGGCCGAGGGGCAGGTGGAAGGCGCGGTCACGCAAGGGATTGGCTACGCGTTGATCGAAGAGTTGCTGCTGGATGAAGCCGGGCGGCCGCGCAACGCCAACTTCCTGGACTACAAAATCTACTCGTCGAAAGACATGCCGAAGCTGACTACGATTCTGGTGCGCACCGAGGAACCACTCGGCCCCTATGGAGCGAAATCGATCTCCGAGGTGCCGATCAACGGTCCCGCGCCCGCGATCGCGAATGCGATCTACCACGCCACCGGCGTGCGACTGCGCAAGCTGCCGATGCGGCCGGAAGACGTGCTCTGCGCCTTGCAGGCACTGGAAATACAGCGAATGGAAGAAGAGGTATTGGCACGATGACAAACACGGGTACGGGCGCGGTGGTGAATCGCGAGGAGCTGGCCGCGCTGGCGCGGAAGTACGAGCCGGAGATGGTGAAATTCCTCCGCGAGTTGGTGGCGATTCCGGCGGAGAGCAGCCAGGAAGGGCCGGTGATTGCCCGCATCCGGCAGGAGATGGAAAAGGTCGGCTTCGATGAGATCCGCGTGGACGGGATGGGCAACATCCTCGGCCGCATCGGCTCCGGCAAGACCGTGATCATGATGGACTCCCACACCGATACGGTGGGCGTGGGCGATCCGAAGGAATGGGCGTGGGACCCGTATCAGGGCAAGATGGAAAACGGCTACATTTACGGCCGTGGCTGCTGCGATCAGCGGGGCGGCATGGCGAGCATGGTCTATGCCGGCAAGATGATCAAGGATCTGGACCTGAGCGGCGATTACACGCTCTGGGTGGTGGGTTCGGTGCAGGAGGAAGACTGCGACGGCCAGTCCTGGCTCTACATCCTGAAGGAAGATGGCATCCGCCCGGATTGCGTGGTGATTACCGAGCCGAGCAAGCTTGGCATCTACCGCGGCCATCGCGGACGCATGGAGATCGAGGTCCATCTGCGCGGACGCTCCTGCCACGCAAGCGCGCCCGAACGCGGGGACAATCCCGTGTACAAAATGGCGCGCCTGGTGGAGGAAGTGGAGAAGCTGAACGAGCGTCTTCCCGCCGATCCGTTCCTGGGCAAAGGTTCGATCGCGGTGACGCAGATCCGTTCGCTTTCGCCCTCGCTATGCGCGGTGCCGGGAGCCTGCTCAATCCATCTGGACCGGCGACTGACGGCCGGCGAGACGAAGGAAAGCGCGGTAGCCGAAGTGCGCGCGCTGCCCGGCGCGGAGAACGCCGAAATCGAAATTCTCACCTACGACACTCCCAGCTACACGGGCCTGGTCTACCCGATGGAGAAGTATTATCCGACGTGGGTGTTGCCGGAATCGCACGCGGTGACGCAGGCGGCGATCGCCACCTTCGGCAAGTTGTGGGATCGCGCGCCGGTGGTCGATAAATGGACGTTCAGCACCAATGGCGTCGGCTCGATGGGCCTCATGGGCGTACCCACAATCGGCTTCGGTCCTGGTGAAGAAGAGGTCGCGCACAGTGTGGGTGAGCGTATCCCGATTCAGCATCTGGTAGACGCAGCGCAGTTCTACGCCGCCTTCCCGCTGACATTCGTGGAGACATTGAAGCACTGCAATGGCTGAACTGGTCCCCATCCCGCTGCCGCTGCTGCTGCGCCGCGCCTTGCTGGAGCACGCGCGGGAGGGCAAGATCTTCGACCTGCCCAAGGAGAAGTTCTTTCGCGGCCTGCCGGGTTTGGACCTCTCGGTTTGGGTGCACGGGCATCGCGCCTCCACTCCGCTCGGTCCGGCGGCGGGACCGCACGGCCAACTGGCGCAGAACATCGCGCTCTCCTGGTTGGGCGGCTCGCGCATCATCGAACTGAAGACGATTCAGATTCTGGACGAGTTGAAAATTCCGCGGCCCTGCATCGATGCGGCGAACGTGGGCTACAACGTGGAATGGTCGCAGGAACTGAAGCTGGAGCAATCGCTGCGCGAGTATGTGGGCGCGGCGATGCTGCTGCGGAGTCTCAACCACTCCGGGATTCTGGGCGAGGGCATTCCGCAGGATACGGTCTTCGATATGAGCGCGGGCTACGACCTGCGCGGGATTCAATCGCCGCGGGTGCGGGCGTGGATCGAAGCCATGAAGGACGCCACGGCGGTAATCGACGAACTGCGCGGCGGCCTCACCGGAGACCTGGCAGGCTTCCGCGAGTTGCCTTTCGCCACATGCATCAGCGATACCATGAGCCTCTCCACGTTTCATGGCTGTCCGGCGGGAGAGATCGAAGGCATCGTCGAATTCCTGCTGGCCGAGATGGGCTGCAACGTCTGCGTGAAGCTCAATCCCACGCTGCTCGGGCAGGCGGAGATCGAGCATCTGCTGCACGATGTGATGGGCTACACGGATATCCAACTTCACCCTCCGGCATTCGAAACCGATCTGCACTGGGATGAGGCCATGGACCTGATTCCGCGACTGCGCGAACGCGCAAGGGCTTGCGGCAAGAGCCTCTCCATCAAGTTCTGCAACACGCTTGTAGTCAAGAATCACAAGCAGGTTCTCGCGGGCGACCTGATGTACATGTCCGGCCCTCCGTTGCACGTCATTGCCATGAATCTGGTGAAGAGATTCCGCGAAGAGATGCGGGATCCGATTCCGATTTCGTTCTCCGGCGGACTCGATGCGCACAACGTGGCCAATGCCGTGGCTATGAATCTCGCGCCCGTCACCACCTGCACGGATTGGCTGCGCCCCGGCGGCTACGCGCGGCAACTTCGCTACCTGGAGAACCTGGGGGAGAAGATGCGCGAGGCGGGTGCTCGGGACATCGGCGAGTTTGTGCTGAAGGCTCGCGGACAGGCCGAGGCGGCAGCGGGCAGCGTGCATTCCGCGGGCCTGCTGAATACGCCGGCGCTGGTGGAGGAAGCCACCGCCCATCCGCGCTACCGGTGGGAGAAGAATCGCGGCGTGCCGCGCAAGATCGGCTCGCAGTTGTGGATGTACGATTGCATCAGCTGCGACAAGTGCGTGCCCGTCTGCCCCAACGACGCCAACTTCGTCTACGAAGCGGATGCGGTCGCCATCGAGTACGACAACTTCGAATTGTGGAGCGGCGGCGTGCGGCGCATTCCGGGCGGTGTGCTGCGTATTGTGAAAGCGAAGCAGTACGCCAACTACGCCGACCTCTGCAATGAGTGCGGCAATTGCGACATCTTCTGCCCGGAGGATGGCGGGCCGGAACAGGCGAAGCCGCGCTTCTTCAGCAGCCTCGAGACCTACCGCAAGCATGCCGGCGGCAACGGCTTCTTCCTGGATTGGGAGGCGCGCGTCTCCGGACGGGAACTGGAAATCTACGGCACCCTCGACGGGCGCGCCTACGTGCTGACGCTGTATGCCGGGGCCGATCACGCCGTCTTCGAGACCGAAACCGAAGAGGTGGAGATCCGCGTGAGCGATCATCAGGCGCTGCATTGGACACCCAAAGGCGCCGCCGGCGCGGACGTGCGCACCCTCGACCTCTTGCCGTATCTGAAATTGAAAGTGCTGGCCGAATCGGTCGGCGGTCCGCGCCACGTGCACTTTGCGAATGTGGCGGGATTAGGAGAACACTCGTGGTGAACGAAGCCAAGCTGGAACGTAAACAAGCCCATTTCAAAGGGCGCGACTGGATCACGACGCAGGAATGGACGGACCGCGAACTGGATTGCCTGCTGGATGTCGCGGCCGATCTGAAGCGCAAGTTTAAGGGGCGTGTACCGCACCGTTATCTGGCGGACCAGACCATCTTCCTGATGTTCTTCGACAAATCCACGCGCACGCGAAACTCCTTCGAGGCCGGCATGACGCAGTTGGGCGGCCACGCTCACTTCCTCACCGCGGACGTGATGCAGGTCTCGCACGGCGAGAGTCCCAAGGATACGGGCATCATTCTCTCCAGCTACGGACACGGCATCGCCATTCGCCATGACCTGGTCCCGGGCGAAGGCAATGCCTACATGCGCGAGGTGGCGAAATGGGCCAGCGCGCCGGTGATCAATATGCAGTGCGATGTGGATCATCCCTGCCAGACGATCGCGGATCTGATGACGATCCGCGAAAAGCGTGGCCGCGATTTGCGCGGTCTGAAAGTGGCGGTGAGTTGGGCCTACGCGCCCAGTTACGCCAAGCCGCTCTCCGTGCCGCAAGGCCTCATCATGCTGCTGCCGCGCTTCGGCATGGACGTGGTGCTGGCGCATCCGCCCGAGTATGGCCTGATGCCGGACACGGTTAGCGCCGCGCAGGAAAGCGCTGTGAAGGGCGGCGGCAAATTCCAGATCGTCGACAACATGGACGAGGCTTTCCGCAATGCCGACGTAGTGATCCCGAAAAGCTGGGGTTGCCTGGACACGATGGGTACGAACCCCGCGGAATCGCTGCGCATCGCCAAACAGTACACCAATTGGATTTGCGACGCCAAGCAGATGGCGCGCGCCAAAGCCGAGTGCCTCTACATGCATCCGCTGCCGGCGGATCGCGGAAACGAGGTGACGGACGAAGTGATCGACGGTCCGCAATCGGTGGTCTATGACGAAGCGGAGAATCGCCTGCACACGGCCAAGGCGATCATGGCGCTGACCATGGCGGAAGCGGCGATTGAATACGAGGCCTGACAGCCGTCAGGGAAGCGGGCACATGCGCGAGACTCTGGTAATCGCCCTCGGCGGCAACGCGATCACAAGGCCCGGGGAAAGCGGGACCATCCCGCAGCAGTTCGAACACACCGCGGAGACGTTGCAGCGCCTGCTGCCCGCCTTTCGCGGCGACCACGGTGTGATCCTCACGCACGGCAACGGCCCGCAGATCGGCAATATTCTGATTCGCGTGGAGGAAGGGGAGCGGCGCGTGCCGCGGCTGCCGTTGGATACGTGCGTCTCCGATTCGCAGGGCGGCATGGGCTACATGATCCAGCGTCTTGGCTGCGAACTCTTCCGCCGCGAGGGCATACGGCGCGGCGTAACCACTGTGATCACGCAGGTGCTGGTGAGTTCCGGCGATCCGGATTTCGCCCATCCCAGTAAGCCCGTGGGCGAGTTTTACAACCCGGAGCAGGCGGCGCGGCTCAAGCGCGAGCGCGCGCACTGGCGCTTGTGTGAAGTGGAGCCGGGCAAGTTCCGTCGCGTGGTGCCTTCACCCCATCCGCTGGCGATTCTGGAGCAGGAATCCATCGTCCATCTGGCCAAGGCCGGGGTGGTGGTGGTGGCCTGCGGCGGTGGCGGGATTCCGGTGGCGTGGGAGGGTTCGCGCCTGGTCGGTGTGGAAGGTGTGGTGGATAAGGACCTCGCCAGCAGCCTGCTCGCCAGCAACATTGGAGCGCGCCGGCTCATCATCGTGACTTCGGTGAAGCAGGTCGCGCTCCGCTACGGTACGCCGGAGCAGCAGTGGCTCGGACGCATCACCAACGCCGAAGCGCACGCCTATATGGCTGCGGGCGAATTCCCGCCGGGCTCGATGGGGCCGAAGATCGAAGCTGCGATCACGTTTGTGGAGCGGGGCGGCGAGGAGTGCATCATCACTTCCACGGAGCATGTGGCGGCCGCGCTCGAAGGCAAGGCCGGAACGCACATCGTACGGGCGAAGGCATGATTGGGACTAACGCCGCCGTGACCAGCGCCGCCGTGACCAGCGCCGTCGTGACCAGCGCCGTCGTGACTAACGCCAGAATTCTCACGTTCGACGACGCCAATCGCGTCATCGAAAGCGGCAGCGTGGAGATCCGTGCGGATGGCAGCATCGGCGCCGTTGGGAAGAGCGGACGTGCGCTGCCGCCGGGTACCGAAGTGGTGGATGCGGGCGGACGCCTGCTGATGCCCGCGCTCATCAACTGCCACACCCACCTCTACAGCACACTCGCGCGCGGCATTACGCTACCCGGCGCGCCGCCGCGCAACTTTCCGCAGATTCTGAAGCGGCTCTGGTGGCGGCTGGATTGCACGTTGAATGAGGAAGACGTCTACTACAGCGCGCTGGTGGGCCTGATCGATTCGGCGAAGTGCGGCGTGGGCACGCTGATCGATCACCACTCCAGCCCCAACGCCTGCGCGGGCAGCCTGGACCGCATCGCGCAGGCCTTCACCGAAGTCGGGCTGCGCGGCGCACTCTGCTATGAAACCTCCGACCGCAACGGCGCACGCAAAGCGGAAGAGGCGATCCGCGAGAACGTTCGTTTCCTGGAACGGACCGCGGCGGGCGCGCCCGGCGGGCTGCTCGGCGCGAGCTTCGGACTGCACGCCGCCTTCACGTTGAGCGACCGCACCCTGCGCCAATGCCTGGAAGCGAAGCCCGCAGGCGCGGGTTTCCACACGCATGTGGCGGAGGGTCTCTGCGATGCGGGAGCCGTGCGCCGGCTGGCCGACCTTGGCGTTCTCGATGGGCGCACGCTGGCGGCGCACTGCCTGCACGTGGATGCGCGGGAGATTGGCACGCTGGCGCGGCTCGGCGTGAATGCGATCCACAATCCCCAATCCAACTGCAACAACGCAGTGGGCACGGCCCGGTTGCTGGAACTGATGCGCCGCGGAGTGGCCGCCGGGCTCGGGTCCGATGGCTATTCGCCGCGCATGTGGGATGAATTCAAGACCGCGTTCCATCTGCAGAAGCTGCGCACGGGCGATCCGCGCGTGGGCTATGCCGAAGCCTACGCGGCAGCCTTTGTGAATAACCGCGAGATTGTGCGCAAAGTGTGGGGAATGGACGTGGGCCGCATCGTTCGTGGCGCGCGCGCGGACCTGATCCTGGTGGACTACTTCCCGCCCACACCGCTGCGCGCCGACAACCTGTTCGGCCACCTGCTGTTCGGCATCGCCAACGCGCCCCTCGATGCGCTGATGGTGAACGGACGCTTCATCGTACAGAATGGACACTGCGTCACGCTCGATGAGCGCGCGGTGGCGGAGAAGGCTTCCGCGCAGGCCCGATCCCTCTGGAGGAGATTCGAAAACTCATGCAAAGCTTGATTCCCGGACCCACGTATCAGGAGATGCTGGACCCCTCGTCGCAGCCGGCGGCCTTCCGCAATCGCGCCGCCGCCGAGCGCCACAACGAACTGGACCCGGCCAACCTCTTCAACATTACCTGGCGCGAGCCCGATGGGCGCATCCGCTACGAAGTGCTGCCCAGGGAACTCACGGGCATCGAGGCGAACGTGATCGTGATGGCGGGGCGCGGCTTCCCCTCGGGCAGCCACAAGGTCGGTCCGGCTTACTCGACGCTCATGGAGGGCGAACTTGCGGGCGAGATCGAGCCCGGAATCAATCGCATCATTGGGCCCTCCACCGGCAACTTCGGCATCGGCACGGCGTATGTGTCGCGGCTCAAGGGCTACTCGGCGGTGGTGATCATGCCGGAGCAGATGAGCGCGGAACGCTATCAGCGAATCCGCCAGTATGGCGGCGAACTCGATCTCACTCCGGGCTCGGAAAGCGACGTGATCCTGGTACTGGAGCGCACCGAGCATTATAAGAAGGACCCGCGCAACAAGATCCTGGCGCAATTCGAACTGCTGCCCAACTACCGCTTCCACCGCTACGTCACCGGACGCAGCGCGCTCGAAGCGGCGGGTCACCACGGCAACGGCAGGGTGGCGGCCTTTGTCGCCGCGCCGGGTTCGGCGGGAACGCTGGCAGCGGGTGACGAGATCAAGGCGCGCTTCAGCGATGCCGTGATCTGCGCGCTCGAACCCAAGGAGTGTTCCACCCTCTTCAATTGCGGCCGCGGCACGCACCGCATCGAAGGCATCGGCGACAAGATGGTCACGCTGATCCACAACGTGCTGACCACGGACTACGTGATGCTTGTCCACGATGACGATTGCGTGGTGGGCCTCGCCCTGCTGGAAGAGCGGCAGGCGCTGGTGGAACGGACGCTCGGCATGCCGCAGGGCGCGCTGCAACGGCTGCACGGGCTCTTCGGTGTTTCGGGGATCTGCAACATCCTGGGCGCCATCCGCACGGCGCGCTTCCTCGGCCTGGGCGCCGGCGATAACGTGGTCACCATCGCCACCGATGGCTTCGACCGCTACCCCTCCGTGCTGGCAAATCTCACCGAACGGTTGGGTGCGGTACCAGACCCGCAAGCGGCGGCTTCCTTCGAGCGGATCTTCCGCGGCGGCGACGAGGCTGATATCCTCGACGTCCGTCCGGCGGAGCAGAAAGCGAGGCTCTTCAGTTACAAGGAAGACGTCTGGAGCGCTTTTCACTACTCGAAGGAGTATTTGAACTCCATGCAATCGCAGAGTTTCTGGGACGGCGAATTCGACAGAATCCCGTCTATCGACGACGCTTTGCTGAAACAGCGGCGCAGCTAGGTCCCGCGGGGACACGCGCGGCCGGCAAAGGGCGGGTCCGCAGGTGTTCATCAGTTCGACGCTGGCTTCGCGCGTACTGTGGTACTGAAGTTGCAACTTCCCAGGACCTCGTGGAACGGAGATCGCCGTCCAGGGATTGACTTAGCTGGATAAGCCCCGTATATCTTAAAGCGTACGAAGTTTGAGGCGCCGGGGTGGGCAGAGCCCGGCGGGCATGATCGTCGCTGCCGTCACTTCCCCGCGTACGGGGGGGCGCTTCCCCCATACCCGCCCGAAATGGCCTCCGGCGAGTTTGCCGTCCGCCAGGACCTCCACACGGGTTGCTTCCTGACTGCGGCGCCTCCAGCACTGTTTTGACCCGGTACGGAAGGGCCGCCGGAATCGATCCGTCGAGCGATGCCTGCTCATCCTCAACCGATCCACGGGAGCCGTTCCAAGACACAATCGACGTACTTGCATTTCGGGCGTTCTCACTGCGAGCAGAGGCTTGAGTATCGGGCCAGTGTGCTTGCCTTGGACATTGCCTTCTCGCCTGAGCCGCGGGTATGAACCTCGCGGGAATCGCGGCGCGCAGCCGCCGCTCCCACGCGTGCAATGAGACTCCGGTCCGCTCAAACGCGGGACCGGCCAGCAGGTTTCAGCCGGCAGTACGGCGTGAAACGTGGTTCAGGCAAGGAGAGGATCATGACGGTCATCAAGAGTCTGATTTATGGAGGGTGCATTGCTGCGCTCCTCGTGTTGCCGCCCGGCGCAGCAGCGGGAACGCTAGCCGTTTCGCAGGATACTTACGTTTCGCAGGCGAGTCCGCTGAGCAACTTTGGCGGCGCTACCGCGATAAACGTGATGGGAGGCAGTATCTCCTACTACGGTCTGTTTCAGTTCGATATGTCGTCCCTGAGCCGGTTGACCTCATCGCAGATTGCGTCAGCCTCGATGACGTTTTACGTCAACACCGCCACGCCACCCGGAGCGAGCGCCGTGGATATTTGCAGAATCTCAACCGGCACTCTGCCGTGGGCTGAAAATACCGTCACTTACTCGGGCGCTACCAGTGTGGGATGTGGCAGTCCCGCGGACGTGGCGTACAACGTGCCGATTGCCAAGAGCCAGTTCATCACGGTGGACGTGACCAACGTGGTGAAGTACTGGATGGATCACGGCGGGACGAACTATGGCTTGCTGATGACGGCTTCGGCCGCGACGCCCAACGCGTTGGCGACGATCGATACCAAGGAAAACACGGCCACCAGCCACCCGGCGTTTATCCAGTTCATTGTGCGGCCGGCCGAAGACAGCGGCGGAACAGGTCCGACCGGGGCACAAGGTCCTGCCGGACCTACGGGTGCACGCGGACCCACGGGTGCAACCGGATTCACAGGTGCAGCGGGTGCTACCGGACCCACGGGTGCAGCGGGTGCTACCGGACCTACGGGTGCGACTGGCCAGACCGGCGCGCGCGGCCCGACTGGAGCAGCCGGTTCATCTGGCGCGCCAGGGTTAACCGGCCTGACTGGACCTACGGGAGCAGCCGGTCCGTCCGGACCGCAGGGTCCGGCCGGCAGTGGAGGTGGTGGCGGTTCCTGGATGGCGCAGGGTGGTTCCCTCAGCACGGCCTCGGCGCGATCCATGTTTGTCAACGGAGGTGGGCAGACTCCTGGCTTCGACGAAGCCGATATGCAGATGATTGTTCCGGCTGCCTGTACCGTGAGCAATCTCAGGGTCAGCGTGGATAACGCTCCGAACAATGGGAGCGGAACTCAATCCTGGGCGATCACACTGCGCCAGGGCGGATCATCGGTGAGCCCGGCGTGCACCATCAGTGAAAACAGCACATCCTGCACCAACACCGGAACCACCGCGCTGGGGGTGGGAGATCTGGTGAATTGGATGATCACGCCGTCAAACGGGCCGGCGGGGAACAGCCACATCCGTATTTCCGCGACCTGCAATTAGTCGAACCAGCGGTGGAACGCTCCGGCGTCGAGGGGCACTGCGGGGTCCCCTCTGCGCTTGGCTCCTTGCCGGAACCCCGGTAAGCGGCCTCACCGGGGATGTCAGCGGCGCACCGACTGACTCAACACGCACGCCCGGACCTGTCTCGAGCCAATCATTGCTGGCGGTATCATGTGGAAGTTTTCAACATTTATCCAAAGTCCAGAACGGGCCGGCGAAACGAACCATTGGGCGTCGCATACGAAGAAATCCAGTGATTGATGCTGACGTCAGATGCCGAGGAGTGCGGACGAGTTCTGGTACGGGAATCGGGTAGGATCTAGACCGTGATGCGTACGTTACCAATTGCCGACGGGAAATTGTTACCAAAGGGCAATCCAGAATTGCCGGGATATTCCACCCCATCCGGTAAATACCTGTGGCGGTTTTATGGTACCGCCCAATTCCCCAAGCATAGTACTAGAACTAGGCGACT
>CAIRBY010000050.1 GCA_903876865.1 uncultured Acidobacteriia bacterium | reverse complement strand
GCCGTACGTGGCGGAGGTCGACGCTACGATGGTGACCGCCTTGCCGAAAATGAGCTGCAGCAGCTTGTCGCAGTCAGGGGCAATGCCGGCCGCGCCGTTCCCCGCCATCGACATCGAGGCGGTCCAGGTCGCGGTCTTGCGTCCGGGGATGCCAACGGTCTCGCCCAGCGAGCCCGTCTTGTCCGGACGCGGGATCTCCGGCTGTGACGCCTGAGTTGCGAGGCTGGTGATGAGGCAGGCATTGGCGCCCACCGGGGTCACCGCCGTGCCGAAGGTGCTTTCCAAGACCGGAAAGCACATCTGGTTGCGCGTAAACGCGGGATTCGACATAGCTATTCACCCTCCCGGATCGAGTGCAGGATCTGAAGTGCCTGGGCTTTCTTGGCCAGGAACTCCGGCGGCGCATTCTCGTGCGCGGCCGCCGGCCCGTATTTCCGGAGTTCTTCCGCAGTGAACCCGATGGCATCGAACTGCTCTGCTGGAATGCAGGGCAGGCCGCCAGCCAGCGTGGTTTCATCGGCGATCTCGGGCGGGAGATCCACCCGCTGCCCGAACCGCGTGAGTTTGATGCCGGCGCCCAGCACCTCGCTATACGCGCCGAGAAACACAAAAGTCGTCATACGTTCACCTCAAACGATGCCTGGTATTCCACTTCCTGCACGAAGCCAACGGCGCGCTGATCCTGGTCAAGCCAGACCTGCTCGGGAAGCGCGTGCCACGCCAGGTCCCCGCGATACGTCACCTCGGAAACCACCGTCGCCAGCAGCGACACCATGGCGGATTCGGTGGCCTCGCGGAGGTCCGTCAGCTCCGCACGCCGGCTGCCGGGGATGGAAAGGAAGAAGCGCCAGTGCACGAACACGAAGCCGCTAAACGTGCGCGGCATCTCCCGCTGGCCCGCGCCATACTGCCCGCCCTCGCCCGTCCACATCGCGAGCGCCGGAAGCTCCGGCTCGCGCGTGGCCACCAGCCCGTCGAGCGTCCAGTCTCCCCGGTAGAAGTTCTGCGGCGCGTCCTCGAACTCCCTGAAGTTGATCTCATACGCCAGATCAGGGATGCCGAAATCCAAACACGCCGCCGCAAGATACCCCGCGAAATCGGCAGCAAAGGAGCTCTCCAGTGCGAGCCGGAGAAGCCGCGAAACCTGGATGCTGCTCATGGGTCCACTCTCCGGTGGAGCGCGGCAATGAAAAGAGAGTAGGGGTCTGGGCGCACTACCTTGGCCACGATGTAGGAGACACCATCCGCCCAGACGACCTGATCACCGCGCGCTGGGCTGGTCACCTGGAGCGGATCGATGTGAACGTCGGCGAAGTATCCCGGCGAGGTAGATTGGTCAATCTGCGGCTTATCCAGGATCGCCAACGTCACGATCGGCTCGCCCGACCCCTTGTTGGGGATGTACGTAATCGGTTCGCCGAACGTGCTCAAGAGAGCCTTGTTCGCCAAACCGGATTGTTGCGCCCATGCCGCCATGGGGTTACGCCGAGGCGGTGGTGTAGAGCACCCACACTTCGATGACGCCTGCGGTCAGCGGGCCGGTCGCGACCGTGACGTTGATCTTGCCGGCCGCCGTCATCTTGAACGGGGTGGCCACGCACGTCGGCACGATTACCGCATCCGCGCTGAGCGACGCCTTGGCGGTCGCGGTCAGAATCGAAGCGGCGCTCGAGCCGGCCGCGGTCCCGATCGACACCGTGGCAGCCCCCGCCGCGGCGACCGCCGTGGTGGAGTTCACCCCGCCGCCGATCACCACCGCGTTGTCGGGAATGGTGTCGCTGACGGCCGGCGTGCAAGTGGCGCCGCCATCCACGCTGAAATCATACTTGGCATACGCCACCTTGATGCCGTGCGCCTGCCCCGAGAAGCCGGGCACGCCAAACAAGTTGACCCGCACCGTGGCGAGGCCCGTCGCGGCAGCCACCTCCACTACGCCGATCAACAGGTTGCTGCCGACCGTGGACGTCACCTTCTTGGCCGTGTCGTCCCAGTAGGCCAAATCGCCCTGGGCGAAAACGCTGGCGTCCTTGGCGAGATCGTAGACACCCTCTACCTCGCACGTGACGTCGGAGCCCGAGGGCGTGTCGTTGGCTGCCACGCCGAAGACGTTGCCCACCTTGCAGCCGCCCCCGGACAGCACGTCGTAGGGCGCCGAGAGGGTGAGAGTATCACCGCTTTTTACGAAATTGATCATGGTTTCTGTTCTCCTTTTGTTGTGAGTTGAAGGGGCGGCGTCACCACCGCCCCGCTTCGCTTGACCGCCCTACGCCGTGTTCTTCTGCAAGCCGCGGAAGTCGATCGCCGCAGCTGCAAAATCCAGGCGCGCCTTGATCTCGACGCCGTCCACTTCGAAGCCCTGCCGGGTCTCCAGGTAGACACCCTGCTGCCCCTCGAGGTAGCAGTACTCGATCGTGTCGATCGAACTCGGGTCCGCCGCCGTGTACCAGTTGGTGTCGCCCACGCTGGC
>CAIRBY010000049.1 GCA_903876865.1 uncultured Acidobacteriia bacterium | reverse complement strand
CAATCTCGGCTACGACACGCCCACGCTGGTCACCGAGTCCGGCGCCCGCGAGATCTATGAATCCGCCATGCAGTCCGCGCTCGCGGTGATGCGCCGCTTGCCCGCCCCTGCCGCCGAGTATCTTCTACCCTTCGGCGCGCGTTCCCGCTTCCTCTTCAAAATGGATTTCGCCGAGGCCGAATACATCTCCCGCCTCCGCAGCGGCGTGAAGGGCCACTTCAGCTACCGCGAAATCGCCTGGGAGATGAAGGTCAAGATGGAGCAACTCGAACCCGAATTGGGCCGCCTCATCGATGCCACCCCCCCGTGGGTCGAAGATCCGCTGAAACGGTAGCGCCGGGCGCCAATACCCAGGGTTCACGCCCGGAGGACACGCACCAATCCCTGCCCCTGCCTCACGTTACAATGCTCTTTGACCCCGAAACCGCCAATTCGCGCCGCCATCGTCGGCTGCGGCCTGATCGGCCGTAAGCGCGCCGCTTCTCTTCCGCCCGGCGCCGTCACCGTCTGCTGCGATACCCAACCCGAACGCGCCACCCAGCTTGCAGTCGCCACTCCCGGCGCCGCGCCCTCCACGGACTGGCGCGCCACCGTGCGCCGCCAGGATGTCGATGCGGTCTTCGTCGCCACCACCCACGATCAACTCGCGCCCATCGCCGCCGAAGCAGCAGCAGCCGGCAAGCACGTGCTCATCGAAAAGCCCGGCGCGCGCACTGCCGCCGAACTCGAACCCGTCGCCTTCGCCGCTGCCCGCACCGGAGCCCTCGTCCGCATCGGCTTCAATCACCGCTACCACCGCGCTTTCCGCAAAGCCCGCGAGATCTTCGACTCGGGCGCGCTCGGCCCCATGATGTTCGCCCGCGGACGCTACGGCCACGGCGGACGCCCCGGCTACGACCGCGAGTGGCGCGCCAACCCCGCCCTCTCCGGCGGCGGCGAACTCATCGATCAGGGCGCGCATCTCATCGATCTCTCCCGCTGGTTCCTCGGCGAGTTCACCAGCGTCCGCGGCAGCGCCCCCACCCTCTTCTGGGACATGCCCGTGGAAGACAACGCCTTCCTCCTGCTCGAAACCGCGCGCCACCAGGTCGCCTTCCTCCACGCCGGCTGGACCGAATGGAAGAACCTCTTCTCCTTCGAACTCTCCGGGCGCGTCGGCAAACTCGAAATCAGCGGACTCGGCGGCAGCTACGGACCCGAGCGCCTCACCTGGTACAAAATGTCCCCCGAAATGGGCCCGCCCGAAACCCTGGCGTGGGAGTACCCCATGGCAGACGATTCCTGGCACGCCGAAAACGCCGCCTTCCTCGAGGACATCGCCCTCAATCGTCAACCCGACCCCGGCATCGCCGATGCACAGGCCTGCCTGCGCATCGTGGAAGCCGTCTATCGCGAGAAATCCGCATGATCATCACCCGCAGTCCGCTGCGCATTTCGCTCGGAGGCGGTGGCACGGACCTGCCCTCCTACTATCGCGAACACGGCGGCTTCGTCCTCTCCGCCGCCATCGATAAGTACGTCTACATCACGCTGCACGAAACTTTCCAGCCCGAATTCCTCATCAAGTATTCGGCCACCGAAATCGTGCAGACGGTGGATGAGATCAAGCACCCCATCATCCGCGAGGCGCTGCGCCTGGTGCCGGTGGCAGCGCCGCATCTGGAAATCGTCAGCCTCTCCGATATTCCCGCCGGCACCGGACTCGGCTCCTCCGGCAGTTTCACCGTGGGCCTGCTGCGCGCCCTGCATGCGCTTAACAAGGAGTTTGTGCCGCGCCAGATTCTCGCCGAAGAGGCCTGCCACATCGAGCTGGATATTCTCGGCGAGCCCATCGGCAAGCAGGATCAGTACATCTCTTCCTTCGGCGGCATCACCAGCTTCGAGTTCCGCCAGGATGGCGCTGTGGACGTAACGCCCCTGCCGCTCTCTACCGAAACGCTCTACAACCTGGAAGACAACCTGCTGCTCTTCTTCACCGGCTTCACGCGCTCCGCATCGGCGATTCTGGCCGAGCAGGATCAGCGCACCAAAGGCGGCGATAGCGGCATGATCGACCACCTCCACCAGATCAAACAGTTCGGCCGCGAGAGCAAGGCCGCGCTCGAAACCGGCGACCTGCGCCGCTTCGCCGCCATCATGCACGAACATTGGGAGCGCAAGAAGTACCGCTCGAAGGCCATGACCAACGCCGCCATCGATCAGTATTACGATCTGGCGCGGGCCAACGGCGCGCTGGGCGGCAAGCTCATCGGCGCGGGCGGAGGAGGCTTCCTGCTGCTCTATAGCGAGGATAAGACGCGCCTCCGCCGCGCCCTGCGCGATGCCGGGTTGCGCGAGGTCCGGATGCGCTTCGATTTCGAAGGCACGGCGCTGGTGACGCGCTCCTGAGCCATGCTGCCGGTCGCCATTCTCGCCGGTGGCCTGGCCACGCGGCTGCGCCCCATCACCGAGACCATTCCCAAGGCGCTGATTGAAATCGCCGGCGAGCCGTTTCTGGCCCATCAGTTGCGATTGCTGGCGCGCAACGGTTTCGAACGCGTGGTGCTCTGCGTGGGCTATCTGGGCGAGCAGGTCCGCGAGTTCGCGGGCGATGGCGCGCGCTTCGGCCTGCACGTGGAGTATGCCTTCGATGGTCCGCAACTCCTTGGCACCGCAGGTGCGCTGCGCCGTGCGCTGCCCCTGCTCGGCGACGCCTTCGCGGTGATCTACGGTGATTCCTACCTGCCCTGCGATTACGCCGCCGCGCTGCGCGCCTTCACCGAATCCGGCAAGCTCGGCCTGATGACGGTCTACGCCAACCAGGGCCGCTGGGACACCAGTAACGTGGAGTTTGCCGGGGGCCGGATTGTGAATTACGATAAGGCCAACCGGACCCCGCGCATGCGCCATATCGATTACGGCCTGGGCGCCTTTCGGCGCGCCGCGTTCGAACTCGTGCCCGCCGATCAGCCCTACGATCTGGCCACGCTCTACCGCGACCTCTTACAGCGAGGCGAACTCGCAGCCTGGGAATCGGCGCAGCGTTTCTACGAAATCGGCTCCCTCGAAGGCATCGCCGATCTCACCCGGTTACTTGGCCCGTAATCCCGCTTGGCCCATAATATCTACAGAGCCCATGACGTTCACGGAACAGTTTCTGGCGGAGGCCGCGGAGATTCTGCGGCAGATCGATGGCGCGGCGGTGGAGCGCATGGCGGCAGTGCTGGCGGAGAGCCGCGAGGCCGGCGGGCGCCTCTTCATCCTCGGCGTGGGCGGCAGCGCCGCCAACGCCTCTCACGCGGTCAACGATTTCCGCAAGATCTGCGGCTTCGAAGCCTACGCACCCACGGACAACGTCAGCGAACTGACCGCGCGCACCAACGATGAAGGCTGGGCCGGCATCTTCGATTCGTGGCTGCGCGTCAGCCGCCTCACCCCTCGCGACGCCCTGCTCATCTTCTCCGTGGGCGGCGGCAACCTGGAGCAGAACGTAAGTCCGAATCTGGTGGCGGCCGTGCAATTCGCAAAGAGCGTAGGCGCCCGCGTCACCGGAATTGTGGGGCGGGATGGCGGCTACACGGCGCAGCACGCCGATGCCTGCGTCATCGTGCCCACCGTCAACGCAAGCCACGTCACGCCGCACGCCGAAGCCTTTCAGGCGGTGATCTGGCACCTGTTGGTCACGCACCCGGCCCTCAAGCGGGCGCAGACCAAATGGGAATCGGTGCGGTGAGGCATGCCCGTTAAGGCCGTATTTTTGGACCGCGACGGCGTGCTCAACGTCCCCGTGGTCATGGATGGCCTCTCCTACCCTCCCTCCTCCGTCGAGAACCTGCAACTCTATCGCGATGCGCGCGGCGCCCTGCAGCAACTGCAACGCGCCGGCTATTGCCTGATCGTGGTCACCAACCAGCCCGATATCGCCCGCGGCAGCCAGACCCGCGAGGCCGTCGAAGAGATCAACGCCGCGATTCGCGCAAAGCTGCCGGTGGACGAGTTCTGTATCTGCCCCCACGATGACGTGGATCGCTGCGCCTGCCGCAAGCCCAAACCCGGCCTCGTATTGGAAGCCGCAACCCGGCTGGGAATCGACCTGGCCCATAGCTTCCTGATTGGCGACCGCTGGCGCGATATCGATTGCGGCGCGGCGGCGGGCGTACGCACCGTGCTGATCGACCGCGGCTACCGCGAGCGCACTCCAGACCATCCGCCGGATTTCGTGGCGCACTCGTTGGCCGGTGCCACCCAGTGGATTCTCGCCCACCACCAGCCGGATGCCCCCCAAACCATTTGAGTTTCCCTTTCTGAAAGGCCATAATGGGGCACGGAGGGCTGCCGTGCGCTGCCTGTCATTATTATTGGCACTTTGGATTTCCGCGACCGCTCAGGTCGCCCCGATGCTGAATCTGGTGGTCGT
>CAIRBY010000048.1 GCA_903876865.1 uncultured Acidobacteriia bacterium | reverse complement strand
GAATTCCTCATCGCCTATTCGTTCGGCAGTTCCATGAACGCCCATCATTCCTATTCCCACTCCAATTGGCCGCGCGTCCCCGCCATGATCCTGGGCTTCTCCGCGATGCTCGTCTCCGTGGTCGCGATCTTCAGCACGGCCTTTCACGGTTTTCGGGACACGCTCTCCCGCCTCGCACTGGCCCTCACCTTCATCGGCTGGATTGGCGGCACATTGCACTTCATCCCCGCCGTGCTCTTCGCCGCCCTCGCCGCGTTCACCACGGTCCTCGTCACCGCAGCCCTCTCCGAGCGCTTCCGCCCCGCCCTCGGCGCCATCATCATTACACTATTCGTCTCCAGCGCCGTCTTCATCGCCATCGTGTTCTTGAATAACGGGCGGAATGACGCCGCCCACGTGCTCATCCCCTTCCCGCTGAATTACGCGATCCTGCTCCTGGTCCAACTCTGCGTCTCCACTTTCCTGCGCCGCCGTCTCGCAGTCCAATAGGGCACTCCCTCCCCACGCCCTTGTGGTGTTACTCTATTCGTTCGAGAGAGGCAGCTAATGATCATCGGCGTACCCAAGGAAATTAAAGACCACGAGACTCGCGTCGGCCTCGTCCCCAGCGGCGTCACCGCCCTCCGCGAAGCTGGACACGAGGTTCTCGTCGAGACCAATGCCGGACTCGGCAGTTCCCTTCCCGACCACGAGTACCAGGAAGCCGGAGCCACCATCCTCACTTCCGCAGCCGATGTCTGGAGCCGCGCCGATCTCGTCATCAAAGTGAAGGAGCCGCAGAAGGCCGAGTACCCCTTCTTCCGCCCCAACCTCACTCTCTTCACCTACCTGCACCTCGCCCCTCTGCCGGACCTCACCGACGCGCTGCTCGCCGCCAAAGTCAATGGCGTGGCCTACGAAACCATTCGTGAGAAGGATGGTTCCCTGCCCCTGCTCACTCCGATGAGCGAAGTCGCCGGGCGCATGAGCGTGCAGGTTGGCGCGCAGTATCTGGAGCGCCCCATGGGCGGACGCGGCATCCTCCTCGGCGGAGTCCCCGGCGTCGCCCCCGGTAACGTCGTCATCCTGGGCGGCGGCATCGTCGGCACCAACGCCGCCAAAATGGCCGTCGGCATGGGCGCCCACGTCGTCATCATCGATCGTTCGCTCAACCGCCTGCGCGAACTCGACGACATTTTCAACGGCCAGGTCGTCACCCTCGCTTCCAACGCCTGGACCATCACCGAAAATCTCAAGACCGCGGATCTCGTCGTCGGCGCCGTCCTCATCCCCGGCGCCAGCGCCCCCCGCCTCGTCCGCCGCGAGATGATCGCCAAAATGAAGCCCGGTTCCGTCGTCGTCGATGTCGCCATCGATCAGGGCGGCTGCTTCGAAACCTCCCACGCCACTACCCACACCGACCCCATCTACTTCGTCGATGGCGTGCTCCACTACTGCGTCTCCAACATGCCCGCCGCCGTGCCCCACACCTCGACCCTCGGCCTGACCAACGCCACCTTCCCCTATCTGTTGGAACTCGCCAACCACGGTCTCGAAGTCGCCTGCCAGCGCCACGCCGGCTTGCGCGAAGGCGTCAACACCTATAAAGGTTTCGTCACCTACAAAGGCGTCGCCGATTCGCAAAACCGCGAATCCCGCACCATGGCCGAAGTCGCATAACGTAGGGCAGGCGTTTCCGCCTGCCAACCCTCTTTCGCACGCGCCCGCTCGCGGCGGTAGGATGTACCCATGCCCACACCCGCCGCCGTGTGCCTGCTCCTCGCCGGGATCGCACTTCCCGCCGCCCGCGCCCAATCCGCCTTCGAAGTCGCGTCCGTCAAACAGACTCCCCCCTCCTCCCTCGGCTTCACCAAACTCAGCCAGCCCGGCGAACTCCGCTTCACCGCCACCAACGTCACCCTCGAACTCCTCACCGAACTCGCCTTCGGCGTCGAAGACCGCCAGATCCAGAACGCGCCCGGTTGGATGGTCACGGACCACTACGACGTCGTCGCCAAACCCGAGGGCGACAAGCCCCTCACCCTCGCCGCAATGCGCCCCCTCCTGCAGCGCCTCCTCGCCGAGCGCTTCCAACTCGCCACCCACCGCGACACCAAAGAGTGCTCCGGCTTCGCCCTGGAAATCGCAAGAGGCGGACCCAAGCTCACACCCGCGAAAGCCCGCGCCACGCCCGGCCAGAACCTCATCCTCCGCGGCGGAATCCAGGGCCAGAACGTCCCCGTCTCCTGGCTCGCTTCCATGCTCGCCCGCCCCACCGGACACCCCGTGGTCGATCGCACCGGCATCCAGGGCAACTACGATTTCAACCTCAAATTCGCGCCCGACACCACCGAACCCTCCCCCGACAACTCCACTCTGCCCTCCCTCTTCACCGCCCTCAAGGAACAACTCGGCCTCCAACTCAAGCCGCAAAAGGTCCCGCTCGAAATCCTCGTCATCGACCACGCCGAAAAGATCCCGACCGGAAACTGACCCGGCTACGCCACGCGCAATGCCGGAGCTTTGCCTCTCCCACGGTGCCGCTTCACCACAATCTCCACATCCTGATCCAGCGCCACCAGAAACCGCAGTAGCCGCTCAACCGAAAACTGACGAAACTCACCTCGCAACATCTTGGAGACGTCCGGCTGACGCACGCCAAACAACTTCGCGGCTTCCACCTGCTTCGTCCCCTGCGCCTTGAGAATCGCGTCAATCTTGAACACCAGTTGCGCCTTGACCAAGTGCTCTTCCGCGTCCGGCGCCGGGCCACCAGATCTATCCCTACCTGCTGCGCGGCCTCGCCATCGAGCGACCCAACCAAGTCTGGAGCACCGATATTACTTATATTCCGATGCGCGGCGGCTTCCTCTATCTGGTCGCCGTCATGGATTGGTACAGCCGCTTCGTGCTCAGTTGGGAACTCTCCAACACCATGGAGACCGGCTTCTGTTTGGCAGCACTCGAGTCCGCCTTCCGCTTCCGCCAACCAGAAATCTGGAACGCCCATCAGGGTTCGCAGTTCACCTCCGCGGATTTTCTGGCGCCGCTGAAAAAACGTGGCATGACGATCAGTATGGATGGGCGAGGCCGCGCCCTGGACAACGTTTTCATCGAGCGTCTGTGGCGCAGCCTGAAGTACGAACTCATCTATCCCGGCGACTTCACCAGTGGGGCGGAACTGTTCCCGGCGCTGGACCGCTAGTTCCATTTCTACAATTACCAGCGCCCGCACTAGGCGCTCGGCTACCGCACGCCGGCCGATCTGTTCCCGCGCCGGTCAAGCAGGAACAAGTCACCGCTATGATGGGGGGCTTTGCCCACCATACCCCCCAGGATTTACCGCTGTTTTTCTGCCAGAGTGGATGGTTTGCATCGCTGCTTCTCAGCGACTGCCGTAGAATGGTAGGGCTTGATAGGAGGATAGGGCAACGCAGGGATGCGACCCGAGCGCCGATTCAAGCCCGGAGCGGATGGCGGCCTTCGGGCCGCCTCCTGGTCAGCCCCCTTTTCCATCTAAGGCCGGCCGAAATTTTGTCCAAACGATGGGGTCCACCTCACATGCCGCGCATGCGCATGGCGTACAGCTTCTCGATCGTCTGTTGGTTGACAAGGCAAAATTAGAATATCGAAATTCTATGATCGTCACGGTGAAAAACAAGCCTGAATCGATCGTTCCGCTCAGCGTGCAAAGCCGAGCCGGCATCAAGAGAGGCGACCGGCTCAAGTTCAGCGTGTCCTCCGGGACTATCACGATTACGCCCGCCGCGTATAAACCAACCAAGACCGAATTGGCCGCCATCCGCAAGGGCGAAACCCCGATTGAACGCGCCGAACACGTAGCTTTGCCCAAATACCTCAATGGCCTGGACAGTAACCGTCGCAAAGCCAGCACAAGAAGAGATCGCAAGATTTCCCGATAAAGACCAAGCCAAAATAGGTACTGCCGTCCTGTCCATGGCCGCCGATCCCTTTCTCCCGATGTCCTCTAACTTGAGGGCCCGGACGATCTCTGGCGACGCCGCGTGGAAAACTATTGGATATTTTTCACGGTCAATAGTGGTGCTCAAACAGTGAATGTGACTGCAATAACTCGCCGAACCTCCAGGTCATATTGACACAACACCGCCCCTGAGGCGGTATTTTCGTTTCCACGTGTGCTTCACGCGGACCGGCAGTTCAAGGCTCAACATGGTAGAGCGCTTCTTCCGCGATGTCGAAGGGTTAATCACGGCGCTTGACGACTACATCGACAAACGCAACGACATCCGGAAGCCAGTCGTCTGGACCTCTAAAGTGTGTGCCATTGTCGAAAAGGTCGGGCGCTTACGTGTCGCTCTGGATAATTGTTGGTCCGTTAGCCGCAAACCACTTAGGGCCGCGGTGATTTCCCTATTGACACTTACCCTTAGTCCAGCGTAACTTATGCGGAAGGCGAAACCTTAAATAGGTAAACGGAATTGGCTAGCACAGAATCCGTCTCCATGTCGATACTGGAACGATGTACTCACGCAGTCCTAATACTGGTTTGTTTACTTTCAGCTGGGTTGCTCTTGGAACATCGATTCGGACGACGCCCGCATGCACAGATTCCGCCAGCACGTGAACTGCAGGGCAGAGCCCTTGAAGTTCCGAAACTCAATTGGACCGCGAACCGCACTGTGGCTATTTTCTTGAATTCGCATTGTCACTTCTGCACAGCGAGCATGCCGTTCTATAAAACTATCGCTACGGCAGTTGCCGATTCGAATGGATCGGTGGGGTTGGCGATACTTTCCGCAGAGGAACCTTCTACGGTTAGGCAGTATCTGAAGGAGCACGGCGTTGCAAGCACGCAGATATACCAGATTACCGGTCAGACCAGCCTTCGTTACACCCCGACCCTACTCGTCGTCAATCGAAAGGGTATCGTCCAAAAAGTTATCGAAGGCGAGTTGGATGGTCCGCGACAGCAAGAGTTTATGGCAGCACTGATTCCATCAGGGATGGCCCATAACTAGTTTATCGACATAGCATTTGACCAGGCACAAACACAAATATGCACCGAAAGGACAAGAATACCAATGAGCATTTCGACGATTACTAAATCAAAAACGATTCGGCTACTTTTGCTAACGGCCTTTGCCCTAACACTGGCCGTTCAAGCGTGGTCTGAATCATTAACTTATACCTGCCCCGACGGAAGTTCAGCCACCGACGGCTGCGACGGTGGTTCGTGCTCTGGAGCGTGTGAATGCTATGGCCCCTACCCTGACGCGGGCCTTCCCCTGGTGTGCATCGCACACGTCACTTGCCTCTACTGCGCAGACTGAGCTACCCGGGCGAGAGTGGCTTCAATTCTCCACTCTCGCCTGAACTTTCTTTTATCACACGAATACTTCTTGGGTCCATATGCCTTCATTTGCGGTCTTGCTTAAACCGTTTCAGCTGCTCGGTATTTGTATCCTCGGCGCGACCGCAATCACCGCGCAAGAACCCGAGTTTGAGGCGGTTTCTTTCAAACCTAGTGATGGCGTGGAGGTGCAGGTTACGAATAATGGGCTTCTGGCTTCGGCACGGAGATTGGGCCTTGCCTACACCCCAGGCCGCGTAACCGGAACGGAGACTCTCTTGGGATATATTCGCGAAGCCTATTCCGTCAAGGAGTGGCAGGTCTTGGGGCCGAGATGGCTCGGAGGGGATAGTTTTGCGATCATGGCAACGATGCCGGCCGAAACGCCTAAAGCCACCGTTCGCCTCATGCTGCGCGCCGTGCTCAGGAAGCGATTTCATCTCTCCCTTCATGAGGAGGAAAGAAGAACCCCCGTATACACCCTTGTTATCGATCGAAGGAATGAATCGCTTTCCGAGGTTGTGCCAAACCCCGGGCACTATAGCTTCGAGTCAGGCGCTGGAAGCTACAAGGCAACTGCGATGCCGATGCGCGCTTTCGCTGAATCCCTTGGACGTGTTGCCGATCGACCAGTGGTTGACCAGACTGGTCTGAGCGGCGTCTATAGTTTTACCCTGAAATGGTCTCCCGAGTTTGAAACGAGCCCGGGCGGAGGAACAAGAGATACCGGAATTCTAACAGCTATTCGGCAATTGGGCTTCAAGTTGGAGAAGAAGGATCTGCCTCAAAGAGTTCTTGTTGTCGATTCTGCCGACAGGAAGCCAACGCCGAATTAGCACGGAGTGGATGTTGAAGGCTTGATTTACCAGTGCAAGGCGTGAAAGCGCTCGGCAAACGCCCCGAAATCGGCCGCCCCGTCGAAGAGATGCCCCCGGAATTCCGCGAATGGATCAGCGAATTCGGCCAGAGCGCATACATCGCCCTCTACCACTACGATGGCAAACAGGTACTCATCCTCGCCGTCCGCCATGGCCGCGAAGCCGGATACTGATTCGCGCTGTTCCCTGCACACTTCCGCGCCCGGCCGCGTCAGACTTGCAGATGCCAATTCGCGTGCGCAGCTTCCTTATCGCCCCAACAGCGGCCCTGCTGCTCGCCGCGCTCCCTGTCGCCGCCCAACCCGTGCCGCTCCACTTCGAAGTCGCCTCCATCAAGCTCAGCCAGCCCGGCGCGGTCCTTCAGGACATGCGCATCAACGTCCCGCCCGGCCGCCTCGAAGCCCTCAACATCACCCTCCAGGAGCTGATCTCTTCGCTCTCCGGCTTCTCCCAAAAGGTCGAGGGCGGCCCCAAGTGGGCCGCATCCGAGCGCTTCGATATCGTCGCCAAAGCCGGCCACAACATCACCCCCGCCGAACGCACCCAAATGGTCCAGACCCTGCTCGAAGAGCGTTTCCAACTTGCCACCCACCGCGAAACCAAAGAGACCGCCGGCTTCGCCCTCGTCCCCGCCAATCCGCCCCCTACCCTCAAACCCTCCGCCGAAGGCGCGCGCAGCCTCATCCGCTCCCAGGGCAACCTCGTCATCTTTCAAAGCCAGTCAATTTTTGCCCTCGCCTCCTACCTCTCCCAGATCCTGCAGGCGCCCGTGGTCGACCACTCCCGCATCCGCGGCAATTTCGATTTCACCCTCGATACCGGCCGCTCTCCCGGCGACCCCTTCCCCGACCGCCTCCGCGCCGCCGTCGAAGAGTCCGGCTTCCGCTTCGAGGCGCAGAAAATCCCCGTCCAGACCACCATCATCGACCGCGCCGAGCGCCCCACCGAAAACTGACCGGACCACTCCCCACCAGCCGCGCCCCACCAATCGCTCCCACCCCTTCCCCCCGTACGCACCATTGGGGTACCCTGCATTCATGCCCGCCCAGATCCCCAACGATGCGGCCCCGTTGCCGCTCACCGCGCTCACCGAAGACGAAAAGCTCTTCCAATCCACCGTCCGCAAATTCGCCCGCGAACAGATCCGCCCCCACGTACGCGAGATGGATGACGCCGCTCACTTCCGTCCCGACCTCATCCGCCAGTTCTTTGACATGGGCCTCATGGGCATCGAAATCCCCGAAGAGTTCGGCGGACAGGGCGGCACCTTCTTCCAATCCATCCTCGCCGTCGAGGAACTCTCCGCCGTCGATCCCTCCGCCGGCGTAATCGTCGACGTGCAGAACACCATCTGCAACAACGCCCTCCTCCGCTGGGCCACCCCCGCCCAGAAAGCCAAGTACCTCCCGCGCCTCGCCGCCGATACCGTAGCCTCCTACGCCCTCTCCGAAGCCGGTTCCGGCTCCGACGCCTTCTCCCTCTCCACCCACGCCCTCGATCATGGCGACCACTTCCTCCTCAACGGACGCAAACTCTGGATCACCAACGCCGCCGAATCCGGCTTCTTCCTCCTCTTCGCCACCGTCAACCCAGACGCCGGCTACAAAGGCGTCACCGCCTTCCTGATCGAACGCGACTTCCCCGGCTTCCAGGTCGGCAAAAAAGAAGATAAGCTCGGCCTGCGCGCCAGTTCCACCTGCGAACTCGTCCTCGATAATTGCCGCGTCCCCAAGGAAAATGTGATGGGCGAGATCGGCAAAGGCTACAAGATTGCCATCGAGACGCTCAATGAGGGCCGCATCGCCATCGGCTCGCAGATGATCGGCCTCGCGCGCGGCGCGCTCGAGCACGCCATCGCCTACGCCCGCCAGCGCAAGCAGTTCGGCAAAGCCATCGGCGAGTTCCAGGGCGTGCAGTTCGATCTCGCCCGCATGGCCATCGAAGTCGAAGCCGCCCGCCTGCTCGTCTATAACGCCGCCCGTCTGCGCGATGCCGGACTTCCCTTCCTCACCGAAGCCGCCATGGCGAAGTATTATAGTTCTGAGATCGCCGAACGCGTCGCCTCCAAAGCCATCGAAGTCCATGGCGGGGTCGGCATCACCAAGGATTACCCCGTCGAAAAGCTCTACCGCGACGCCAAAATCGGCCGAATTTATGAGGGCACCAGCAACATTCAATTGGTCACGATTGCCAAGAAACTGCTGGCCTAGCCGGTCCGTCTATAAGGAAATGGGGAATATGCGCGTATTCGTTCTTTCCGCCGCCGTTGCGGCGCTCTGCCTGCCCGTCTGCATCGCGGCCACTACCGCCGCGGCGGACGACGTCAACGTCCCCGAGATCATCCGCAAATTCGCCGCCAAAGAGGCCGAATTCCAGGCGGCGCGCAACAACTACACCTACCGCCAGACCGTCGCGATGTCCGAAGTCGATACCGGTGGCAAGTGGGACCTCATCGAAGACATCATCTTCACTCCCGAAGGCAAGCGCATCTCCAAAGTGGTCTACGCGCCCGTCCAGAGCCTGAAGCAGATCATCCTCACCCCCGATGACGAGCGCGATCTGCGCGACGTCCAGCCCTTCGTCCTCACCACCAGCGAAATCCCCAACTACGACATCACTTACATCAGCCGCGAAAAGGTCGATGAGGTCAGTTGCTTCCTCTTCAACGTGAAGCCCAAGAAACTGGCCAAGGACAAGCGCTACTTCGAGGGCCAGATCTGGGTGGACGACCGCGACCTGCAGATCGTCAAGACCTTCGGCAAAGGCGTCGGCATCCGCAAAGGCGACGACGCCTTCCCCCGCTTCGAAACCTACCGCGAGCAGATCGATGGCAAATACTGGTTCCCCACCTACACGCGCGCCGACGACACGCTCCACTTCAAAACATCGAGCGTCCGCATCCGCATGGTGGTGAAATACCAGGACTACAAGACGTACGAATGCAGCTCCACCATCAAGTACTGCGACGTGGTAGACGATTCGAAGATGGACACCCCTCCGCCGCCCACCTAGAAGAAGTAGGCGCCCGGCGACGGCATCGCAGAGGGGCGCGCCCCGCGCCCCGCACTCCGCTACGCCAGCACTTTCGCCAGTACCGCCTGCGCCTCGCTCTGAATCAGGCGCAGATGCTCCATGCCCGCGAAGCTTTCCGCATACAGCTTGTAGACGTTCTCCGTGCCGGAGGGGCGCGCCGCGAACCAG
>CAIRBY010000047.1 GCA_903876865.1 uncultured Acidobacteriia bacterium | reverse complement strand
TGGCTGCGGGGCGGGTGTTGGTGGCGGTACTGGAGGCGACAACGGGTCAGCGGGCATCGCGAACGGTCTCCGCCTGGTGGAGGGCTTCGGGCGAGCCGGGCGAACCGGGCTTGCGGGCGACCACCAGCAGGGTGAGTCCGGGCCAGGGCAGGAGCGGGTCGACGCGCCGCCAAAACCAGACCGACTTATCGAAGGTTTTGAGCACGAACTTGCCGATATTGCCGGCGCGGAAGAGCTTACTGTAGGCCCACCAGGGGAAGAAGGCGACTTTGTTGAAGCTGTGCGCGCTTTCGAGGGTGAAGCCAAGCTGCGCGACCAGGTCCGCCATCATCTGGCGGTTGTAGCGGCGGAGGTGGCCCAACCTGCGGTCGAGCGAGCCGAAGATGGCGGGCACATTCGGCACGAGCATGACGATGGAGCCGCCGGGTTTCAAGGTGGCGGAGAGGCCCGCGAGCACACTCAAGGGCTGTTCCAGATGCTCCAGGACGTTGAGGCAGAGGACGGTATCGAAGCAGTTTTCCAGGCCGGCCAGATCGCCGGGCGTTTCGGGATCGATCCGCTGCACGGCCACATTGGGGGTTCGCAGAAACCGGTTGCGCAGGGCATGGAGGTGGAGCGGGTCGCTTTCGGCGGCGACGTAGAGCATGCGCCGCGACATGAGGCGTCCGGAGAGATTGCCGATGCCAGCGCCGATTTCAAGCACTTTATCGCCCAGGTAGGGGCGGAGTTTGAGCGCGAGCCAGCTGAGATACTGCGGCGTCCCGGTGAGGTTGTTGAGCACGCCGCGGCCATAGGGGGCGGCGTAAAGATCGTCGATCAGCCAGAACTTGAAGATCACGGCGAAGGCTTTGATGCCATCCTTCCAGCCGATCTTCTTCCCCTCTTCATAGGTGCGCCCGTGGTAGCTGATGGGCACCTCGTAGATGCGGAACTTGCGTTTGGCGCACTTCATGACGACCTCGGGTTCGAAGCCGAAGCGGTCGGAGCGGATGGGGATGCTCTTCAACAGGTCCGTACGGAAGACCTTGTAGCAGGTCTCCATATCCGTCAGGTTCAGGTTGCAGAACATGTTGGAGACCAGGGTAAGGCCCTTGTTGATCATGGAGTGCCAGAAGGGCAGCACGCGGGACTGGTCGCCGGAGAGGTAGCGGGAGCCGAAGACGGCGTCGGCATGGCCATCGAGCAGGGGGCGGAGCAGGCGCGGGTATTCGCTGGGATCGTACTCGAGATCGGCGTCCTGAATCAGGGAGAAATCGCCGGTAGCCTTTTGGATGGCGGTGCGTACGGCGGCGCCTTTGCCGCGGTTGCGATCGTGCTGATAGAGGTGGATCTGGGGGAAGGCGGCGGCGAGGCGCTGGAGGATGGCGTAGGTGCCATCGGTCGAGCAATCGTCGACAATCACGAGTTCCCGCTCGAGGTTTTCGGGGACGGGGGCGGTTAAAACCAAGGAGATGCAGCGTTCGACAACGGTGCGCTCGTTGTAAACCGGCATCAGAATGGAGAGCTTCATCGTAAACTGGAAGTTTAGCAAACAAAGGTCCGCGGACCCACTTTCGCCCTCCCTTCTTCCTACGGGCGGGTGGGCAGCAAGGTCCGCGGGCAACGAGGTCATACCGCCATGTCTACCCTACCCGATGCCCTGGAGCCGCAGGCTCTCTGGCGCCACTTCGCCGCGCTTTCGGCCATTCCCCGCGGTTCCGGCAATGAAGCCGGCGCTCGCGCCTATGTGCTGGAGCAGGCCCGCCGCCTGCATCTGGAGGCCACGCAGGATGCGGTGGGCAACGTGGTGGTGCGCAAACCGGCGCGGCCCGGACGCGAAGCCGCGGCGCCCACGGTGCTGCAGGGGCACCTGGACATGGTGTGCGAAAAGAACGAGGGCACGGCGCACGATTTCAGAACGGACCCGATCCAGCTGGTGGTGGACGGAGACTGGCTGCACGCGGCCGGCACCACGCTGGGCGCGGACAACGGTGTGGGCGTGGCCGCGGCGCTGGCGGTGATGGAAAGCGAAGCGATCGCGCACGGGGCGCTGGAGTTCCTGTTCACGATCGACGAGGAGACAGGCTTGACCGGAGCCAGCGAATTCCCGGCGGGGTTGCTGCACGCGCGCTACTTCCTGAATCTGGACAACGAAGAGGAAGGGACGCTGTGCATCGGCTGCGCGGGCGGGATCAACACCACGGCGAAGCGCCCGATCGGGATGGCGCCGGCGCCACAGGGCGCGGCCTGGCGGCTGAAGGTCTCCGGGTTGCAGGGCGGGCACTCGGGAATCGATATTCACAAGGGGCGGGGCAACGCGATCCGGATTCTGGGGCGCGCGCTGGAGGAGTTGCTGGGGCATCTGCCGGTAGCGGTGGCGGAGCTTCAGGGCGGCAGCCTGCGCAATGCCATTCCGCGCGAAGCCTGGGCGATACTGGTGGCGCCGGCGGACGCGGAGGCGAAACTGCGCACGCTGGTGGCGGGGACGGAAGCGGCGATCCGCGCCGAACTCGGCGGCTTCGACGCCAATCTGCGCCTTTCGGTGGAGGCCGCGCCGGCTCCGGCGGAGGTATTCACGGACGCGGACGCGCAACTGGCGGCGGCGGTACTTTCGAGCCTGCACCATGGCGTGCTGGCGATGAGCCCGGATATTGCGGGGCTGGTGCAGACTTCGACGAATCTGGCCACGGTCACGAGCGCGGGGAGCGTGCTCACGCTCGGCACCAGCCAGCGCAGCCCGATCGAGAGCCACAAACTGGCAGCGGCGCGGATGGTGATCGATGTCCTGCGGCTGGCGGGGTTCACGGTGGAAAGCAAAGGGGGCTACCCCGGCTGGAAGCCCGAACCCGGGAGCGAGTTGGTGCGCCTGGCGCAGGCCGCGCACCAGCAGGTGGCGGGTGGCGCGGCGGAACTGATCGCGATGCACGCGGGCCTGGAATGCGGCGTGATCGGGGAGAAGTATCCTGGGATGCAGATGATCTCTTTCGGTCCGCAGATT
>CAIRBY010000046.1 GCA_903876865.1 uncultured Acidobacteriia bacterium | reverse complement strand
GGCGGGACCTGGGGGTCCCGCGCGGACGAGGGCGTCCGCCCCACCAGGTGCGGGGAAATTTGGCGGCTTCGCGCCATGCAGCGGGAGTTGGCAGGCGGAAGCGCCTGCCCTACTTTGCTAGTTGGTGGTGGGGGCGCTGAGGACGATGGCGCTGCCGGCGGGGCTCTGTTGGATGGTGGGCTCCTGTTGCGCGGGGGGGTGATCGCGGGCGACGGCCTGCATGGTCTGCTGGCGGGCGAGGGCGAAGGCTTCGCCGAGCGGGATCTTGCCGCCCTTCTGCTGGAGGGCGTCCAACAGGAAGTAGGTGAAGTAGCCGTGCTGGAGCTTAGAGGATTCCCAGGAGGGCTGATCGGCGCGGCTGGCGGACATCACCACGCGTCCCTCGGTGCCGGCGAAGCCTTCGAGCGCGGTGCTGAATTCGGTGCGCGCCCCCACGACTTGGGGTGAAGCGTAGACCTGGGCGCTGCGCACGCCGGTGGCATCGCCGCTGAAGCAGGTATCGAGAATCAGGACGAGGCGGCGGGCGCGGATATCGCGCTTCAACAGCTGGGTCAGATCGATCATCTGCAGCGAGGTGGCGTAGAGGCTGGCGGAGCTGTCGAGCCGGGTGTCGTAGGTCAGCACATAGCTGACGCCGTTGGGGTCGGACTGGCGGGGCGTGCCGTGGCTGGCCATGTAGACCACGAGCAGGTCGTCTTCCTTGACGCGCTCGCGCAACTGGCCGATGGCGGTACGGATGCCGAGCAGGCTGGCCTGCGAATCCACGAGCTGCACGACGTGATCTTTGCGGAAGCCGAGGGTGGGGCTGGTGAGCAGGGCGCTGAAGGCGGTGGCATCGCTGACGGTGTAGTTCAGGCTCTGGATGTTGCCGGCATCCTGGAACTTGCCAACGCCGACGACGAGTGCCCACTTTTCCCGGATGGCGGAGGGGAGCGGCGCGGTGGCGGCGGGTGGGGGCGGGGTTTTGACGAGGGGATTGGAGGCTTCGCGGAGGGCGGCGGAATCCATCTCTTTGGCGAGCTTCAAGGCGTAGGCCGCATCGGTGGCGTTGTTCAGGCGCCGGGCGAGCAGATGGCGGTAATACCAGAGGTCGGGGATGTTGCGGCAGACGCGGAGGCGGCTCTCGGCCTTACTGTGGAGCAGCGCGAGCATCTCCGTGGGAGTTTCAGGCGTGAGTTGCTCGCGGAGTTGATTGAGCATGCTCCAGCCGGGCGTGCAGGCATCGGAGGGCTGGGCACGCAGGGGCAGCGCCGGGCAGAAGAGCGCGGCGAAGACGAGTGCGGCCGCGAATGGGGCGCGGGGCTTCATTTCTTCTTGGTGGTTCCGTTGCGCGCGGCGACGGAATCGCGGATGAGCTTGACGATCGCGGGACCTTCGGCGGCGCACTGATTGCGAATGGCGAGGTCTTCATCGAGCGAGGGGCTTTTGGTGAAGGTGAACTCCTCGGGGTGGTCCTTCATGATGGAGACGATATCGCTCATCTTGCTCTTGCAGAGCTGGAGGATGCGGTCCATGGGCGAGGCGGGCGCGGCGGGCGGCGGGGCGGGGCGCGGATCGCGGTTGGCGGCCACAACGGTGGCGGGCTTGTCGGCCTTCTTGAGCAGAGCCTGCCGGTACTCCTCCTTGTGGCGGGCGATGGTGGCGTAGAGGCCGACGGCCTCTTCCATGCGCGCATCGGGGACGCGGAACTCCTTTTCGGCGACCTTCAACTGGAGCGCGTCCTTGTAGAGCTTGGTGGCCTTGTCGAGATAGTTCTGGGCGCGCACGAAGCTGGCTTCTTCCTCCGTCATGGATTGGCGGGCGCGGTCCGAGGTCACATCCGCCTTGCGCGATTTCTCGCGTTCGGCGGAGTCGTGGGCTTCCTGGTAGCCCAGCGCCTCGTTGGCGAGCGCGATGAGGTAGATGCGGTAGGCATCGTCATCGAGTTTGGGAAATTTCTCCATCTTCTCGGCCTCTTCGAGCAGGGTGCCCCAGCGCTGGCTGATGGCGAGGCTGGAGAGCTGTTCGAGTTTGCCGCCGGGGAGGGGCACGGTCACCAGTTGTTCGGTGGGTCCGGCGCGCTGCGCCATCTGCCCGACGATGGCGTCAATCAGTTCGTCTCGGGCTTCGTTTTCGGTGGCTTTCCCGCCGGTGCCGCAAGCGTTGGGTTTGATCCAGGGCGGGCGGAGGATGCTGGATTTGGGCGGTTCGGCGACGATGGCGTGTTTGAGGTTCTCCGAATCGAGGGGTGCGCCGGTGCGGACTTCGATGGCCTGATAGCTGGTTTCGATCTTGCCGGTCCAGACGGTGCAGGGAGCGGCGTTCTTCTCGGCGGGGAGCAGGCGGCTCTCCCGGTAATAGTTGGTGACGGTGAACTTGAGCAGGGTCTCGGGGTTCTTCTCATCCAGCAGGAAGCGGCCGTCTTTCTGAATCGTGGTGGTGAGTTTGGTCTTGAGGATGACGAGCAGTTCGGGATCGAAGTGGGTGCTGGCGGCGTTGACTGCGTCCACGCGGATCTTCTTCTGGTTGAGATTGACGGCGGCGGGCAGGAGGCGCTTGAGCGTGGTGGTTTTGGGTTTCCTGATACCGACTTTGCCGGTTACGCCGCCGAAGCCCTGGGACCGGGCGGCGGGAGCGAAGGCTGCGGCAAGGATGCCGATTGCCAGCAGAGACCTTACAAACGGGTGAAGATTGCCTTGGCTACGAGTCACCGGTGCCTCCACAGCGTAGGAATTCCGCGATCGACAGAACTGAAATGTTGGCATACGGCTCATTGTGGGTCAAGTGGGGGAGGCTCGGGAGCGGGGTCCGGGTCCGGCGCGGCGGGACTCCGGGTTTCGGCGTGGAGCCGCGCGCGCAGTTCCAGCACCTCCTGTTCCAGTTTGGCGTGCTCGAAGACGAGTTGCCAGTGTTCCACGCTGTGCTCGACGAGGTGATGCAGGAAGACCGCGGCGAGGATCGGCATGAAGCTGAGGAAGTAGCCGGTGTAGTGATAGAGAGCGAAGCTGGCGCCGAGCGCGACGAAGGGGATGGCGACGAAGGTGATGGCGAGCATGCGGACTCCGCGCACGAAGAAGCTGAGGGTGACGAGCAGGCAGCCGAGCGCGAGATCGGAGAAGAGGAAGGCGCGGTGGCTGGGTTCGGGGATGCCGCCGTTGCGCTGGCTGGCAATGGCGTGGGCGAGGATGTCCACGCCATCGAGGTAGCCGGCGGGGGTGACGTAGCGATCGCGCGCTTCCTGAAACTGTCCGCCGACGATGACGATTTTTCCCTGCAGGGGATTGGCATTGCGCCAGGCGGGGGTATCGGCTGCGCCGAAGAGCGCGGTGGCGGCGAGGTGGATGAAGCGGGCGGGTCCGCCGGAGTATTCGATCAGATCGACTTCGGGCAGTTCCTCATCAATTTGTGCGGCGGGCGCGGCTTGGGCGGCGGGGCAGGCGTGCGCGGTATCGAGGTGGTTGGCGACTTCGGCGAGGCTGGGCCAGCGTACGCCGGCGGAAGCGACGTAGGGCAGGTAGCCGCGCACGACGCCATAGTTATCCGGGATGGACGCGGGGACGCCGAGGCAGGCGCCGGCGTGTTCGAAGGTACGCAGGGTGAGGATGCCCTTCGTATTCCGGGCGCCGCCGATGGCCCAGGCGATTTGCGGCGCGGGCGCGAGCTGTTGCAGGCCGGACTGCAGGGCGTCGCGGTCGGAGGGCTTCCACTCCGAGGTATCGAGATCGACGACGATGGCGGCGGGGCGGGAGAGGGCGACGGCGTGGATGAGTTTGGCGACGCCCTCGGCGGGCAGCGGGCTGGCGCGATGAAAGACCGGGCCGGCGTAATCCTCGTCTGTGATGGCGACGACGGCGATGTGCGGATCCTGGGCGGTGGAGGCGAGGCCGAACCAGGCGTCCAGATTGGCCATTTCCAGGTGGCGGCCGAAGGCGGTGTCGTGGAGGAAGTAGGAGAGGATGGCGGCGGCGATGACGACGGCGAAGCCGGTGGCGAAGTGCACTTTGGCGGAGATGGCGTGATGGGAGGGCGTCGGCGTGGGCTGCGGCATACGGGTCAGCGGGTCTTCCCCGCCGGGCGGCTGAGGGCTTCGAGGGTGGCGGAGAGGAAGTAGTGGCGGGCGTCGGCGTGGGCGGCGTTGCCCCAGGCATCGGCGACGCGGAGGGCATCGGCGAAGGTGTCGCGGCAGCGGGCGTAACCGGCTTCGGGGGCGAGGAGCACGAGGACGGATTGGGGCTCGCGGTCGGCGGTGCGGGCTTCGAGGCGGTAGAGGCCGGGGGCGAGCGCGGCGAGCTGACACGGGGCGGAGGGGGCGCAGGCGATTTCGGCGGAAGGGGCGCCCTCGGCGAGCGGGAAGAGGCGGACGGTGACGCGCGCGGCGAGGCTGCGGAGCGCGGGCGCGAGATCGGCCTGCCCGGCGCGGAGGCGGAGCACGGCTTCGGCGGGTTCGTCCTCGCCGCCGCGGCTGAGGGTGAAGACGACGGGTGCGGGATGGGAACCGAAGCTGGCGATGAGGGTGCGCAGGCGTTCGGGCAGGCTGGCGGCAGGCGCGGCGCCGGGGAGGGCGAGGGGGTCGCGGCACTCCGCTTCGGTGGAGCACTCCTGTTTCCAGAGTGCGCCGTTGAGCAGGCCGGCGTTGATGTGGGCGGGGCGGGCGGCGGTCATGAGCT
>CAIRBY010000045.1 GCA_903876865.1 uncultured Acidobacteriia bacterium | reverse complement strand
TTCGCAGCCTATGCGCCTGCTGCGCAATTGCTCTTCGGGTACACGTGGAAGCGCAGCGATTTCCCGTGGATGGGCATTTGGGAAGAGAATCATAGCCGCGTGCATTCGCCCTGGAATGGCTCGGCATTGACGCGTGGCATGGAATTCGGCGTTTCGCCCTTCCCCGAATCGCGGCGTGCGATGGTGGAGCGCGGAATGCTACTCGGCACACCCGGCTATCGCTGGCTACAGGCGAAGTCCCGCCTCAAGGTGGAGTACTTCGCCGTGGTAGCCAACACTCCGGCCATCCCCGAACGGCTAAACGTCGTAGACTAGCCTGAGGGAGATTTCGTCGCTATGAAGACTTGCATCGTTCTTGCTTTGACCCTTACTACGTCTGCCTTCGCGGACTTCAGTTACACCAGCACCATGAAAATGCCCGGCGGGATGGGCGGCGCTCCGATCGCGACCAAGCATTATTTCAAGGGCCAGAAGATGAAGACCGAGAGTGCCGGCAGTTCGATGATCATGGATTATGCAGACGGAACGGTCACCATGATCAACATGCGGGAGAAGACCTATTCGGTGACCAAGATTGGCGAAATGGCCGGTATGGCGCAAGCTGGCGCGAACATGGATATGAAGGTTGACCTGAAGGAGACGGGCGAGACCAAGGTCATCAACGGTTACAGCACGAAAGAGGCCGTGATGACGATGGACTCGGAAGTGAACCTCCCGGGGCGCGGACCAATCAAATCGCAGATGGAACTGCATCTGTGGATTGCAAGGGATGTTCCGGGCGCAGCCGAGTTGAAGGCCTTTTACCTGCGCACCGCCAGCGCTCAGGGAATGGCGATGGGACAGGGTACGCAACGCGCAATGGCGGAGGTACAGCGGAAGATCGCCACGCTGGGCGGAGTGCCGGTGTTGACGGTGATCAAATCCAAGACGCCTGGCATGGGCGGGGGAATGTCCGACGCGCAATCCGCGAAGATGAGTGCCGGCATGGCGCAGGCGCGCGCGAAACTGGAAGAGATGGCGAAGCAGGGCGGCCCCGGCGCCGACATGGCTAAGCAGCAGTTGGCGCGCATGGGCGGCGGCTCACCCGCCGGTGGTGGCGACAGTTCGACGGATATCACGTCTGAAGCGAGCGAATTCTCTGGTGCCAGCGTGCCGGATTCGGTGTTCGCGATTCCCGCCGGATTTCAGAAGGTGGATTTGAAGTAGATCAGCAGGAAGCCGTAGATCACGGGCAGCGCGAAGAGGGTGCTGTCCACGCGATCGAGAAATCCGCCGTGCCCGGGGAGCAGCGCACCGCTATCTTTGACGTGCGCGCCCCGCTTCATGGCGGATTCGGCAAGATCGCCCAACTGCCCGGCCGCGTTTGCCACCACGGTCAGCGCGATGGCGTATATAAGCGGAAACGTTGGGATGAAGTAGTGCAGATACAGACTGCCCACCACCACCGAAGTGAAGACGCTTGCGATCGAACCTTCCCAGGACTTCTTCGGGCTGACACGGGGCGCCAATTTGTGTTTACCGAAGGGCCGGCCGACATAATATGCGCCAATATCTCCCACCCAATTCAGCATCAGGCCATACATTAGCCAGTGCGGGTTGATCTCGTGCAGCGGGCGGGCGCACTTCCAACAGCCGAAAACATAGACCACGCCGATCAATAGCAGTGCTGCGCGTGGCAACGCGTGGCCGAGATCCTCTTCGCGCATCGTCATAATGAGTGCGACGATGGCGACCGCGACCACCACCAGCCACGGCACATCCCACCAGGCCAGCATCAGCAATCCGGCGCCGTAGCCCACCACACCGGGGGCACCAAAACCGTAGCCTTCGGCGATGGCGTTATATTCGCGATAGCTGAGACAGGCGGCAATCACCAGGACGGTGAGAAAAACCCAGCCGTTAGCCAGCAGGACCACCCAAACGGCGAACGGAATCAGGCAGAGAGCAGTGAGGACGCGCTTCATGACTCGCGAAGCGCTTCAATCAGAATCTCATCGGCGGACCGGGCGGTTCCGTTCGATGCGCCACCGCTCAAACCACCGTAACGGCGGTCGCGCTTCTGGTATTCCAGAACAGCTCGCAGCAGGTCCGTGCGCGTGAAATCCGGCCACAGGGTTTCCGTGACGTAGAGTTCCGCGTAGGCAATCTGCCAGAGCAGGAAGTTACTGATGCGCATTTCGCCCGAGGTGCGGATGAGCAGATCCGGATCCGGGCAGGAAGCGGTGTAGAGGCTGGTGGAGATCAGTTCCTCGTCGATCTTGAGGGAGTCGAGCCGGCCATTGATGCGCGCCATTTCCAGAATCGAATTGACCGCATCCACTATCTCCGCCCGCCCGCCGTAATTGATGGCGAGGTTCAACACCAACCCGCGATTGCTGCTGGTGGCATCGATGGCCAAATCGAGTTCGCGGCGCACGGGCGCGGGGAGCGCATCGAGCCGCCCGATGGCCTGCATGCGGATATCGTTCTTCTGCAGTTCGGGCAGTTCCTGCTTCAGGTAGTAACGGAGCAGGCGCCAGAGCGTCTCCACTTCGGCGCGCGGACGCTTCCAGTTTTCCACGGAGAAGGCGTAGAGTGTGAGGGCTTTCACACCAAGGCGCGCACAGGTTTCCACAGTGCTGCGAACGGGCGCAATTCCGGCCTTGTGTCCCGCTACGCGGGGCATCAGGCGGCGGCCGGCCCAGCGGCCGTTGCCATCCATGATGATTGCAATGTGCGCCGGCAGGCGGGCAGGGTCAATCGCCTGTGCTAGATTCCAGTCTTTTCCGCCCGGTTGCAGCGCTTCCAGTAAAGCCTTCATTCCGTAATCCCTTATGGTACACCACGGATAGGTACGGTACCATTTTTGCTTGGGCTGGGTTGCTTGAGCTGGAATACGTGGTTCCGTCGCCGCAGAATGCAACGCTTCGCGCGCGAATTGCAGATTGGCGCCGAAACACGCGTGCTGGATGTGGGCGGCACGCCCGAAACCTGGGAAATGCTGCACGTCCGTCCGCGGGTTACGCTGCTGAATACGCCGCGCACGAAAGCGGAACTGGCCAGTGCCGAGTGGTGGGTGGCGGGAGATGGCTGCGCCCTGCCCTTCCGCGATGGTGCGTTCGACGTGGTCTTCAGCAACTCCGTGATCGAGCACGTGGGCAATGCGGCACGGCAGCAGCGCTTCGCTGCGGAGATAGCCCGCGTCGGTGGGGCCTACTGGGTGCAGACTCCGAACCGCTGGTTCCCGGTGGAGCAGCATCTGCTCACGCCGCTGGTCCACTGGCTGCCCGAAGCGTGGCAGGGGTGGATTGTGCCGCGCTTCACCGTGTGGGCGCTATGGCGGCGCCCCTCCGCCGATAGCCGCGCGTTCTTTCTGACTCACTATCTGGACGAGGTGCGGCTCTTGCGCGCCTCGGAAGTGGCGTGTCTCTTCCCCGATGCCACAATCATCCGCGAACGTTTCTGCGGCTGGACCAAGTCCCTGGTCGCGATGCGCGGTCACAACAGGCGAAACGTCACTTGAACCATGGCGCGGGTCGGCACGGGTTTGCCGTTTCGCGTGGCGGAGCGGAATCGCCACTTGCGGACTGCGGCCATGGCTTGCTCGTCGAGACCGAAGCCGAGCCCCTGCGCGAGCGCAATGTTCTGCACCTGGCCGCGCGCATCGATCTCCACGCGCAGCGTCACCGATCCCTGCAGCTTGGCCTTGCGCGCCTCCTCGCTATATTCGGGTTCCGTCTTGTAGAGCAGCACCGCCTGTGTGGTGGGAGTTTCAAACGCGGACGAACTCGCCGAGACGCCGCCGTCGCTGCCCAACCCCGCTCCCGGTCCGCGACCCGGGCCAATGCCCGTGCCATCTCCACCGCCGTGACCGCCTCCGGAACCCGGCCCTGCGGAATCGGGACCAGGCACGCCGTGGGGATCGCCGATGCGCCCGAAATCGAACTGCGCCACCACGATCTGCGGATCGCCAATGAGCGTCGGTTCCAGCGTCAGAGTCGGATCGGCATGGGGGATCGGGTTGACTGGTTCCAGGAATTGGCGGGTCGCGAAGCGCGGCAGATTCCCCTGACTCGCCGGGGTGGGCGCATGCAAGCCGCCACCGCCGCCGGCATCCGGGCGCTGCGGCAAATTGGCTTCGTATTTCAACAAGTCCGAGGGCGTGAAGAGGGTGAAGTGTTCCTTGACCACGGCGGGACGAGCCCTGGTGGCCAGCAGAATCAGAGCGATGACGGCGGCGTGCAGCAAGCCGGAAACCAGCGTGGATCGCGCGCTGGAGGCGTAGGAGGATGCGTACATGGCAGCTTGAATTGCAGTCCGCGTACCACTTCGTACTAGTATGAAAATTCAACGAGATCGCTTCGGGACTCTGTGCGCGACGGGATACACGGGGCGGGCGAGTGAACAGTTGACCGGAGTTCCGCGTATCCCTTGCTTATGACACGCACGAGTCGAACCATCCTGGTGGCGCTCCTCTCCATGGCGCTCGGCGGCTTGCTCCTGCCCGTGGTAGTGGTCGAAGGCAACCTGCATGTCTTTCACCGCTCCGCCGCCTGGACTCCGGGTGCGGATACGCTCACCCGCGAGACCGGCGCGCCGTGGGAGGACGTCAAAATACAGGCTGCCGACGGGGAGACGCTGGACGCCTGGCTGTTCACGCCGCCCCACCCAAATGGCGCGGCCGTGATCCTGCTGCATGGCGTAGTGGATACGCGCATGGGCATGAGCGCCCACGCGGACTTCCTGCTCCGCGCCGGTTTCACGGTGCTAACTCCGGATTGCCGCGGCCACGGCGCGAGTGGCGGCAACACCCTCAGCTACGGTATCCGCGATGCGGATGACGTTCACCGCTGGGCGGACCTGTTGATGGCCCGCCCCGGCATCCGTCGCCTGTATGGCCTCGGCCAGTCCATGGGCGCGGCCATTCTGATCGAGGCCCTGCCCCGTGAACCGAGGTTGCGCGCACTCGTGGCGGATTGCCCGTTCGCTACGTTCGAAGAAGTTGCGTACGATCGCCTGGAGCAGCGCGGACTTCCACCGCTCGCCGCGTGGCCGATCATACAAATCGGCTTCGCCTACACCCGCCTGCGTTATGGCTTCGATTTGCGGGAAGCCTCTCCCGCCGCCGCGATTCGCGCCACGCGCGTACCGGTCCTGCTGATTCACGGCGTGGACGATCAGAACATCCCCATCCGCCACTCGCGCGAATTGCACGCGCTCAACCCCGCGGCGACACAACTGTGGGAAGTGGCCGGAGCCGGTCACATCTCCTCCCTGCGCATACAGCCAGACGCATATCGGGAGCGCGTGCTCGCATTTTTCCGTCAATAGGGTGGTGTAGGATAGGTCCTACACATGCTGCCGGCCGGCCAACAGATCGGACCCTATGAGATTGTGTCTCTCCTCGGAGCAGGAGGGATGGGAGAGGTCTATCGCGCGCGGGATTCGCGCCTGGGCCGCGATGTTGCGCTAAAGGTCCTGCCGCCGGAGATCGCTGGAGATCCGGGACGGCGCCAGCGCTTCGAACAGGAGGCCAGAGCCGCCAGCGCGCTGAATCACCCGAACATCCTCTCGGTGTACGATACGGGCGCGCAGGATGGGCTCGTCTACATCGTCATCGAGCTCATCGAAGGCGAAACCCTGCGCGAGTGGATCAAGCGTGGCGCGCTGCCGCAGAGCCGCGTGGTCGAACTGGCTGGGCAGGTGGCGGACGCACTGGCAGCGGCGCATGCGGCCGGGATCGTGCATCGCGACATCAAGCCCGAAAACATCATGGTGACGCGCGATGGGCGCGCCAAGGTACTCGATTTCGGGCTGGCCAAACAGATCACCGCCACCGTGCCGGGAAGCGACGAGACACAGTGGATGACGCGCACATCGGCCGGAGCCGTGGTGGGCACGGCCGGCTACATGTCGCCGGAGCAGGTGCGCGGCGAAGTGGTGGATCCGCGTAGCGATATCTTCAGCTTCGGGCTGGTGCTGTACGAGTGCCTCAGCGGGAAACCTCCGTTCGAACGCGCCACCGGTGTCGAGGTGATGACCGCGATCCTGCGCGAAGATCCGCCGGAGTTGGCGGAGAGCGTTGCACCGGCTCTGCGGCAGATCGTTACCCACTGCCTCGAGAAAGAACCGGATCGCCGCTTCCATTCCGCGCGCGATCTCAGCTTTGCCCTGCGCACCGTGAGCAGCAGTGCAATCGCTTCGCGAACCAGCGGCCAGAGTCCCTCGATTTCCAAGCCGACGAACCGCCGCTGGCTGTGGCCTTCGATTGCGCTATCCCTGGCCGTGATGCTGGCAGCAATCGCCGTGCCCCACTACCTGGAACTCGATCCGATCGATCTGGCCAATTACCACTTCACTCCCTTCGCCAACGATCACGAGCCCGAAGGCGAGGCGGCGTGGAGCCCAGACGGCAAGAGCATCGCCTACCTCAAGACGATCGATGGCGTGCATCAGTTGATGGTCCGCGCGCTGGATGCCGCCGTACCGATTCAGTTGACGAAATCGCGTGACCGCGTGGCCCATCCCTTCTGGTCGCCCGATAGCACCGTCATCTACTACACGAGCCGCGCCGGGAAGGGTGAATTGTGGGGCATCAGCCCCTCCGGCGGACAGGCCAAGGTGATCTTGCGCGATCTGCGCAACGCGGATCTCTCACCGGACGGCAAGACGCTCGCCATCTGGCGCGTCACCGAAGCAGGCGGCGAAGCAGGCAGTGAGGTCAAATCGTCGGTGTGGATCTCGTCTCCTCCTGGCGCCGAGCCTCGGCCCTACCAGCCCGCCCCGTTTGCGGTGCCGCTGGAGACCGCGGGCAACAGCCTGCGCTTTTCTCCCGATGGCAAATCGATCCTCCTCATCACCACCGGGGTGACGCCTCAACTTTGGCTGCTGCCCTTCCCCGAAGCCAGCGGAGTGCCCCGGCGCCTCTTCGCCACGATGGAGTTCACCTTCATCCCGCACGCGAGTTGGATGCCGGATAGCCGCCACGCCGTACTCTCGTTCTCCACCGGCGGCGCGCAATCCGCGCTCTGGTTTGCCGATCTCAAGCGCGAGAGCCTCCGCAAACTCACGGCCAGCACGTCGCTGGAAGAGTATCCTTCGTTGTCCCCCGATGGCACGCGCCTCGCCTTCACGGCCATCACGGACGATTTCGGCCTGATCGAATTGCCGCTCGATGGCGCCAAACCGAAGATGCTGCTCGCCAACAGCCGCAACATGTATTCGCCGTCCTGGTCTCCGAACGGCGAGCAACTCATCTACAGCACGGACCGCACCGGCGCCGAAGAGATCTGGGTTCACAACGTGAAGGCGAATCTGGATCTGCCGCTGGTGACGCCGCGCGATTTTCCGCCCGGCACCACCGGGCTCGCCTACCCGGTCTTCTCGCCCGATGGCAGCCGCTTCGCCTACGTGCGCCACTCCAGCACCGCGCCGGATACGATCTGGGTGGAGCCAACGGTGGGCGGCGCTCCCATCCGCCTAGCCAGCGAATACATCGTCTCGCCCACCTGGTCGCCCGATGGCAATTCGATTGCTGGCCTGATGCACCGCGACCGTCCCTGGCAGCCCGCAATCGTCGGGGTCGGCGCGGACATGCAGCCTCGCGCGATTCCCGGCGCACCCACTTGCCTGATGCCGCTCGAATGGTCCCCCACCGGGGAGTGGCTGGCCTGTGAGGCCCGCGACGGAATCCGCCTCTTCTCCCCGGATGGTCAGCGCCACCGCACCCTGCCTAAGCTCCATAGCTCCGCCATCGCCTTCTCCCGCGACGGCAAGACTCTGTATGCCGCCGGACGCGAAGAGTCGCGCACGTTCGTCAAAGCAATCGATATTGCTAGCGCGTCCGTGCGCGACATCGCTCAGCACATCGGCGCCCTCATCATCTCCGGCGGCGCAACCTATCAGGCCCGGCTCAGCCTCTCACCCGATGGCCACAGCCTAGCCACCTCCGCCGTGGATACCCGGGAGGACATCTGGCTGCTGGAGGGCTACCCGCGTCCCCGCCCCTGGTGGCAACTCTGGAAGTAGACGTGCTCTGGCGGAACCGTAACCTCGCGAACCTCTCGCGCATCTATGAAGACACCGATGGATTTTGCTGACACGATCACCCGGCGGAGCCTGCTCTCCGCGTTCGGATTTCTTCCCGCTCTGGGCTTGTTGCGAGCGCAACAGCAGCAATCCGCGCCCCCGCCGCCCGCAGCACAGGATCAGGACCCGGCACGCTTCTCATCCGGCGTCAAAGTGGTCAATCTCTTTGCCAACGTGCGCAACAAAAAAGGCGAGATCATCCGCGACCTCACGAAAAGCGATTTCGCTCTGGAAGAGGACGGACGCCCGCAGGCCATCGGCTATTTCAGCCAGGAATCCAACCTTCCGCTAACGCTGGGCCTGCTGGTGGATACCAGCGGCAGCCAGCGCCGCCTGATCAACGAAGAGCGCGACGCCAGCTACCGCTTCTTCGGGCAAGTCCTGCGCCCTGAGAAGGATCTGGCCTATGTGATTCACTTCGATTTCGAAGTCGAACTGTTGCAGGACATTACGTCGCAGCGCAGGCTCCTGGAAAAGGCGCTGGACCAACTGGAAGCGCCGCAGCAGTTGCGCCAGCAGCGTCCCCAACAGGGCCGGTATCCCACCGGCGGCGGGCAGGGGCGCAATGGGGGCGGCACGCTGCTCTATGATTCCGTACTGCTCAGCAGCGACGAAATCATGAAGCGGCAGGGCGGCCGCAAGGCGATCATCCTGCTGACGGATGGCGTGGACCAGGGCAGCAAGGTCTCGCTCTATTCCGCCATTGAAGCCGCGCAGCGCTCCGACACCCTGGTGTATTCCATTCTGTTTGAAGACGCGGAAGCATACGGCGGCGGGGGCTCCGGCATCAACCTCGGCGGTCTGGGACGGGGCGGTCGCGGCGGACGCGGCGGCATGGGGGGCGGCAGACCGCCCATGGGCGGCGGCAATATGAGCCACGCCAACGGCAAAAAGGTGCTGGAGCAACTCTCCCGCGAAACCGGCGGGCGCTTCTTCCAGGTCTCCAAGAAATATCCGCTCGACAAGGTCTATACCGATATCGAAGACGATCTGCGCCACCAGTACAGCATCGGGTACACGCCCGATCACTCAGACGGAGAGCGGAATTACCACAAGATCCACCTGAGTACGAAGGACAAGAACCTGATCGTGCAGACGCGCGAAGGATACTACAGCACCTAGCACTCCGTCATCCTTTAACCCCAAGTCACTTGGCGCGTGCCGGCGTGGAAGATCCACCGCTCGCCCTCGCGCTCCAACCTGACTCGTATCGGCGCCTGCCCCGCGATACACCAGGAAAACGCAACCGCGTTCCGCCACTTTGCCTTGGATGTCCGGAGTTGAGCGGCCATGAGCGACATCGGCTTGCCATCGCGATCGCGTGCCGCCATCGGCCCCGCCGTCAATTCCACTCCATCCGGCGTAAGCAGTTCCATGCGCAGTACGGCCTTCTTGCCGGTGGCCAGCAAGGCGCCGTCCGTCTGGGATACGAACTCGAACTCGGGATGGAAGCGCAATTCCAGCGGCTGCTCGCGCTCGCTCTCAATCTCATCGGCAACGATCAGCACATCGGGCTTGAGAAAGTAGAGGCGGCGCACGAAGCGCGTCAACCCACTGGCCTTCGGGTAGATCGCCGTGGCATCGCCCGCGATCTCATCGACCTCCGCGGAAGACCGAACACTCACGATGCGCGGATGCGCCTTGGCCTTGAGACACTCGCCGCCGCGGAACCACTGCCCGCCTTCGCCCATCTGCCCCTTGCCATTCACCGTCAGCGTGTTGTGCTGGTCGGTCTGCTTCCACGCATACCCATCGTCGCGGAGCAGCCACTCCCCCGCCCCGAACAATACAAAGTGATTGGCGTCTGGATGCACGTGACCGCTCCCGGCATC
>CAIRBY010000044.1 GCA_903876865.1 uncultured Acidobacteriia bacterium | reverse complement strand
GCGTCGGTGCGGGTGGGGCAGGCGGTGGGGCGCAAGGATCCGCATGGCGTCGCATCCGCCGGCTGGACGGCGCTGGGGCTGGGCGGCGCGTGCATGAGTATCGCGGCGCTGGGGCTGGGATTCGCGCCCCGCTGGATTGCGCGCCTCTACACGCCGGATGTGGCGGTACTCGCGGCCAGCGCCGGGCTGCTCCGCATCGCCGCGCTGTTTGAGATCTTCGATGGCTTTCAGGTGGTGGCTACGGGAGCGCTGCGCGGGATCGGCGATACGCGCACTCCGGCGCTGGCGCACCTGTTCTGCTACTGGCTGATCGGCATGCCCGTCGCCTACGCGCTCTGCTACACCGCCGGATGGGGCGTCGCGGGCATTTGGGCGGGGCTGACCACGGCGCTGATTCTGATCGGCGTGATCCTGCTCGGCGCATGGCGCCGGGCTCAGCGCGCGGCTTCGAGCCAGGGGAGATAGGCAGCGCCGAAGAGTCCCGCGGCGTTGCCCAAGGCGGCCGGCGCGATGCGCGTTTCGGCGAGCGTGGCGCGGTAGGTGAAGGAGCGCTGCTGCGCCACCCGCTCCATATGCGGCGCGAAGAATTCCCACGCAGGCAGGACGCCGCCGCTCAGCAAATAGAGGGGAAAGTTGAAGACGTTGATCAGGGTGGCGAGCGTGAGTCCGAGCGCCTCGCCGAAGACGCGCCAGATAGTGCGCGCCTTTTCCCCGGCTTCGCTCTGCTCGCGGGCCAATTCGCAGACCTGCTGTGCGGTGAGATTCTCGCCCAATTGCATGAGCCGCGCCATGGCCGTGACGGCAGTGGCGGAGGCGTGCTTCTCCAGGCATCCCTGATTGCCGCAGCCGCAGGGGTTGCCGGTGGGCACTACGGTCGTATGGCCGAACTCGCCGGCCATGCCGACGTGGCCGCGCAGCACGCGCCCGCTGGAGATGATGCCGCCGCCCACACCGGTGCCGAGTGTGAGCAGGACCAGATCTTCCACGTCGCGGCCGGCGCCCATCCACTTTTCGCCGAGCGCGGCGGCGTTGGCGTCATTCTCCAGGATCACGCGCGCGCCCAGGCGTCTGGTGAGTTCGTCGCGCACGGGCACGTTTTCCAGGTAGGGCAGATTGTTGGAGTTGGTGATGACGCCTTCGTTGACGCGAATGAAGCCGGGGACGCCGACGCCGATTCCGCTCAGCCCCTCGGTGCCGTATTTCGCGCGCAACTGGTCTATTGCGGAGACAATGTCGCCGAGTACGGCTTCGCGCCCCTCGCGGTAATTCGTCGGCGCGGAGATCTTCTCCAGCAGGGTTCCCGCGTGGTCAATCGCCGCTGCCCGCAGGTTGGTGCCGCCCAGATCCACTCCGATTGCGTATTCGGACATATGCTCGGGAATCATAGCACGCGCTTGAGCGCAGTTTGCTGGTAGAGGGGCGTTAGCACTGGGGCGAGCCTGCTGCCAAATCGCGGCGATAAATTATTTTTAATTGCGGGAGCCCCGCCGCCGGGCTACAAAATGGAAACACCAGTTGTGCCGCGCGACGTCGAAGAGGTTAGGCAAGTTCGTATTCAGTAAGCTCACTTCAGATTGAAGGGGGATGTGATGAGCGACGGAAAATACATCGAGATCCCGGGAAGCAAGACGCACGAACTTCCGCCGCTGTTGGTGCACGCCGCCTCGGCGCCGGAGACGGATCTGGCCGCGGTGATGAGCGAAGCCGAGGAGATGCTCTCCGCGGCGGATGTGGAAGACACCGTCTTGCAGCGGCGCCGCTTCGATCTCGCGCTGCAGCTCAACGAGCAGTACAAAGGCCTGCTTTCGCACTGGGTGTGGGGCGATAGCGTGCTCGAATGGGTTCGCCAGTGCGAGATCACGTTTGAGAGCGAAGGCGTGCTGCGCCAGTTGCTGCATCCCGATGTGTGGCCGCATGCCAGCCGCGCCAGTTTCGTCGAACTGCTGCGGCAGAAGCGCTTGCTCTCGCACGGCGTGGCGTTGGATAAAGCGGTGGGCTTGCGCCTCGCTTTCCGCCAGCCGCCGCCGATCGATTGCTGCTCCAGCCAGTTCCTGATCTATCTGAACTCGACTGTGGCGGATACGGCGTATCACGCGTGGTCGCAATCGCCAGCTCTGTTTCCGCCGGACCGGTTCCACTTTGAAGTCGTCGATATCTCCGCGTCCTAGCCGGTAGGGCGTGCGGTGCGGCTGGGGCCTGTACTCGAGGTGCGTCGTCTCTGTTTCTGCCGATCCGGTATAATGTACAGGATAGACACAGCCTCGGTTGCATGAAGCGATATTTCCTTATTCCTTTTGTTGTCTGTACTTTGCTGCCTCTGGTGGGGCTCCCGGCGGGAGCGCAGCAGAAGAGCAGGACGACGGCCAAAAAGAAATTGCCGTACCGGGCGAAGGTCCCGGGCGTTGACCCCACGCTGGGCGACAACGTGGATGGCGACGATCTCACCATCCGGCGCGCCGCCGTCGCCGCGCTTGGCAGTTTCGCCGGCAGCGTGGTGATCGTGGACCCTTCCAACGGCCGTGTGCTGAGCATGGTCAACCAGAAACTGGCGCTCAAGACCGGATTCGTGCCCTGTTCCACCATCAAGCTGGTGACGGCGCTCGCCGCACTCACCGAAGGCGTGGTGAGCAAGAACACCACCATCTATACCAATCGCTACACCAGCTACAACCTGACGCAGGCGCTGGCGCGCTCCAACAACCAGTACTTCAACATCCTGGGGACGCGGCTCGGCTTCGACCGCGTGCACCGCTATGCCGAGATGCTGGGTTTCGGTGAAAAGGCCGGTATGGGGATCGAAGGCGAACAGCCCGGGCTGCTGCCGCTGGAGGCTCCGAAGTACGGCGGGGTCGGCATGATGACCAGCTTCGGCACGGGAATTTCGATGACGCCGCTGGAACTGGCCGCGCTGCTGGGCGCAATTTCCAACGGCGGCACTCTTTACTACCTGCAATACCCGCACACGCAGGAAGAGGTGGATCAGTACGCTCCCAAGGTGAAGCGTCCGCTGAAACTTGCGCCGACCGGGATCGAGGACATCAAGTGGGGCATGCGCGGAGCTGTGGATTTCGGCACCGCGCGCCGCGCCGGATACGATGCCACCGAACCGATTCTGGGCAAGACCGGGACCTGCACGGATTTTCAGACCGCCAGCCACATGGGCTGGTTCGGCTCCTTCAACGAAGTGGGTGCGCACCGGCTGGTGGTTGTGGTGATGCTTACCGGCGGGAAGAACGTGAGCGGTCCCATCGCCTCGGGCGTGGCGGGCAGTATCTACCGCCGCCTCTCGGCGCTCCATTACTTCACGGCGGATGCGGAGCCGGTGAAGAAGAAATCGGATATGCCGGAACTGATTACGACCATGCCCTGCTGCGCCATCGGGCACTGATTCGTCCCGCGGAAGATGCCGAAAGTAGGGTAGGCGTTTTCGCCTGCCAACGGTTTCGCCTGCCAATCTGGCGCACCCGAGGCGTTTGCAGGCGAAAACGCCTGCCCTACTTCCCGCTTTGGCAGTGGACGGCGAGGATGGAGGAATCCGTGGCGGAGCCGGCGGTGGTGTTGAGACGGAGCAGGATTTCGAAGCGAAGGGCGGGGTTGGCGGGGCCGGCGCCGCAGCGGCGGAGGGCGGTGGCCATGCTATCCGGGTTTGAGGCGAGTTCCCCGGCCAGGTCCGTTCCTTCCATGTTGGTGCCCTGCGCGATCAGCACGTGGCCGCGGCCATCCAGGCCGTTGACCAGAGAGAGGGTGGCAAAGGCTTCACCGGTGGCGCCGCTGGTGACGCTGCTGGCCAGGTCGACCGGGTCTCCGGGGTGCGGGTGGCGGATCTCGACGCGGTTGGGATGGTCGGCTTCGAAGCGCAGCAGGAAATCCATCTGATCGCGGAAGAGTTCCACCCAGGGATTGGAGGCGTTGCTGCCCAGCAGGATGAGGTTGTCGCCGTGGCGAAAATCGGAGAGGCTGAAATCGCGGGCGCTGCGAACCACCGGCAGACGGCCGGCGGCTACGGCGAGGGGTGCGTAGGCAGCCGCCATGCGCGCATCGGCGAGGCTGGTGAAGCCCTTGCGGGCGATCATGTTCCAGGGGCGAAGGTAGAGCGCGGGCAAGTCGTCCGGAGGCGAGAGGAAGCGGCGGTTGGAGTAGTCTTCGAGTGATGGGGGGAACGGCTGCAGGGAGCGGAGCGTTCCCATCGCGCTATCGGCCAGGATGAGTTGCGGGGTGCGTCCGCCTTCAAATAGGGCGACCCAGGGCAGAGATCGCAGCGAGCGCGCCTGTAGGGTCTCGCCGGTAGCCACCTTGCCGCGCAGCCAGACGCCGCCCAGGATCAGGGCGAGACACCATCCGGAAATTGCCATCGTCCGCCAGGGCAGGGACTTCGCAGGGAGAGCGACGAAGGTGGGAGGTGCGACGGCGGCTGGAGTCGAATACTCCGGCTCCGCGGCCGGTTCCGGCGCCAGACACTCCGCTTCGGTCAAACGGATTTCCGGGATGTAGCTTCCCACCGGCAATTCAAAGATGACTGGCTCCGGCGCCTCGACCTGTGAGTAGAACAGGGTCAGGCGCTTGCGAACCTCGTTGGCCGTGACGCGGACGATGGAATCGCTGCCGGTATCGTAGTCCGCGGGACGTCCGAAGAGGGTGGAGCCGATGCAGCGCTCCTTGAGTTGATCCAACTCGCCGGCCAGGGCGTGCTCCACGATGTACTGGAGGAACGCCTGGCCGCGTCTGGTGGAGTGGAAAGCGGCGCTGCCGGTGACTCGGGCGAGAGCCTCGAGAACCATCTCCCGCTGGGGCAAGAGCGCCACCACCCGAGTGATCGCGGCCGCTTGCGATTCACCCGCCATGCGGCCGCGGGTTGGTAAAGTCGCCATGGTTAATCGAGGGTATCACACTTGCCGGATTCCCTGTTTGCTGAATTTGCTGATTGTTTTCAATGATATGCGAAAACGTTGGCGGGCCAGCTTAACCTTTTTTCAGGACCGGATTCGGCGCAGGATGAAACTAACGCTCCGCTGTGTATCGCGGAAGACGCATATCGCCTCAGCCCGAACCGCACGCCTATTGTTTACGGCTTGCCCGGTGGCAGGGCCGCGCTGCTTCTTCAGGAGAGTTCGTTCCCCTTCAGCGGGAGTGGCCGTCGAGTTCGCTACGCACCAGCATCGAAAGCTGCTCGATCTGAAACGGCTTGTCCAGGAACCGTGCATGGGGAAGATCGGGAACGTGGGTGCCAGTACCGAAGTAGCCGGAAATGAAGATCACCCTCAGCCCGGGCAGGATCTTCGCCAGTTTCGGAGCCAGTTCGCCGCCTCCCATGTCTGGCATCATGAAATCGCTGAGGAGCAGTTGAATCTCGCCGGCGTGTGCGTGTGCGAGGGCGATTGCTTCCTCGCTGTTCCCGGCAGTCAGCACGCGGTAGCCGAGGAAGCGGAGTTGGGCCGAGACGAGGTCCAGGACGGTTTCTTCGTCGTCCACGCAGAGAACCGTTTCAGTGCCGGTGGACAAAACGGACTCGGGCACCACGGCGGCTGCATCCTTTCTTAGATCCATCTCGGTCGGTCTCGGAGCAACGCTCATCATAGCGCCATGCGGGCGCCGCCAATTGGCCGCCACGACCGGCCGGTCTGATTGGCAGCCCGATTCGGCTACACTATCACCTATGCGGAAAACAGCGATGCTGTTGGCCCTGGCGGCGATCGCCGCCTTCGGCCAACCCAAAGTCTCTCCTGAAAAAGAAGCCGGTATGAAAGCGGATCTCACCGGCCAGATCGATGCGATGAAGAAGCAGGCGCAGGTGATGGTCGATAGCGTCTTCAGCTTCGGCGAACTCGGCTTTCAGGAGTTTGAAACCACCAAATATCTAACCGGAGTCCTGGAAAAAGAGGGCTTCAAAATCGAGCGCGGAGTGGCGGGAATCCCCACCGCGTGGGTCGCCAGTTGGGGTTCGGGCAAGCCCGTGATCTCTCTGGGCAGCGATATCGACGATATTCCGCAGGCTTCGCAGAAGCCCGGCGTCGGCTACCACGAACCGCTGATCGAAGGCGCGCCCGGTCACGGCGAGGGCCACAACTCGGGAGTGCCGCTCAACATTCTGGCCGCACTCGCGGTGAAGAAGATCATGGAGCGCGAACACCTCACCGGCACTATCCGGCTCTGGCCGGGCGTGGCGGAAGAGCTGGTCGGCACCAAGGCCTACTATGTGCGCGCGGGCATGTTCAAGGATGTGGATATCTGCCTGTTCACGCACGTGGCGGCGAATCTCGGCGTCTCCTACGGCCCCTCGCTCAATCAGAACGGACTCGTGAGCGTGGAGTATCTGTTCAAGGGTGAAAGCGCCCACGCAGCGGGCGCGCCGTGGCGCGGCAAGAGCGCGCTGGATGCGGTGGAACTGATGGACGTGGGCTGGAACTTCCGCCGCGAGCATCTGCGCCTGGCCCAGCGTTCGCACTACGTGATCACCAACGGCGGCGATCAGCCCAACGTGGTGCCGCCCACCGCGAGCGTCTGGTATTACTTCCGCGAAGCGGATTACGAACACATCATGGATATGTGGCGGATCGGCGACAACATGGCCAAGGCCGCGACGCTGATGACGGACACCTCCTACACGTCGCGCCTGCTCGGTTCCGCGTGGCCGGGCTACTTCAGTAAGCCGATTGCGGAAGCCATGCAGGAGAACATCAAGAAGGTCGGCATGCCGCAATGGTCGGACGACGATCAGGCCATGGCCAAAGGGCTGCAGAAGGAGTTGAAGCAGCCGGTCCGCGGGCTCTCGTCAAAGGTCGGTGAACTGCGCGCGCCGCGCGCGGAGACTCCGGCGGATGGCAGTGAAGGTCCCGGCGTCGGACCCACCGGCGGCGGCAGCGACGATATCGGCGACGTGAGTTGGAACGTGCCCACGGTGACGCTGCGCTTCCCCTCGAACATCCCCGGCGGTCCCGGTCACAATTGGGCCAACGGAATCGCGATGGCCACGCCGATCGCGCATAAGGGGGTAGTCGCAGGCGCCAAGGTGCAGGCGATGACGATGCTGGATATTCTGCTGCACCCTGAACTGGTCCAGAGCGCGTGGGATTATTTCAAGAACGTGCAGACCAAGGACGTGCAGTACAAGAGCTTCCTGCGCCCCGAGGATAAGCCCGCGATCTGGCTCAACAAAGAGATCATGGAAAAGTATCGTCCGCAGATGGAGAAGATGTACTACGACCCCACCAAGTACGGTACCTATCTCGAACAGCTCGGGATCAAGTACCCGACCGTCCGGTAAATAAAAAAGGCGCCGCGCGGTGAGGTGCTGCCGCGCGGCGCCGTCTTGCTTCCAGCCTTCCGTTAGTTCTTCTTCGGCGCCTCCACGGCGGGCACGTTCTCATCCCGGATCATCTTGTTGAACGAGGTGAGCTGGGCGTTGAGCACCGTATCCAACTTCTTCAACTCCCCATTCACCGCCGTGGCCAGATCCTCGTACACCATGTAGGATTGCTGCGTCGGCTGATCGTCTGAACTCTGCACCACGCCCAATACGTGGGCCAGTTTGTTGTTCAGCTTGATCGGGAAGTTGAGCGGATCTTCACTGGCGCGGTTCTTGGTCTGGTAGAGCGCCTCTTCGATATCCGTCATCTCTTTCACCAGCACCTTGGCTGCGTCCGCCACCTTCTTCGAATCGCGCTTCGTGTACTCTTCGAGCTGCTTGCGCAGTTCGCGGATCTTGATGACGGCTTCATTGGTCGCGCTGAGTTTGTCGCGCACCTGCAGCGAAAGCGAGAGCTGCTTGGCGTAATCCTCGGCGGTGGTGGTGAGGCGCGGATCCTTCTTCACTTCGAAGCTCTGCGTCTGCGCCTTGCCATCCACGGTGAGGCGGACGGTGTACTTGCCCGGAACCGCGCGCGGCCCAGTGGTGCTGCCGGCCCAGAGGATCATTCCCGGGAAGACCGCGGCATCCGGATAACGCAGGTTCCATACGAAGCGGTTCATGCCAGCCTGCGCGGTGAGACGGGCCGGAGGAGCGCCGCGGAAGGGATTCTCCTCTTCTCCTTCTCCGCCGGCGGGACGCACCGGTTCCTTGTTGGTGTAGTGGTTGACCAGCTTGCCCGTGCTATCCAGGAAGTCCAGCGTGACTTCGCCCTGCGGACGGCTCTTGAGGAAGAAGTTGACGACTGCGCCGCCGGCCGGATTCTCGCCGATGGCCGCCCCGCCGCCACGTCCGCCGCCGCCGCGTCCACCGCCGCCGAAGCGGTAGGTGTCTTTCGGCTGGAAGAGCTTCGCATCTTCCGTGCCGGCGAAGCTGCTGAGCTGGTAGAGCTGCGGTACATCGTCCAGCACCCAGAAGGCGCGGCCTTCGGTGCCGATGACCATTTCCTTCTCGCGCTTGTGGAACTGAATGTCGGTAATCGGCGTAACCGGCAGG
>CAIRBY010000043.1 GCA_903876865.1 uncultured Acidobacteriia bacterium | reverse complement strand
CTATTCTACGGGGCCGCGATCGCGATCGGGGTGTGGCTCTGGTTCCGGCTGCACTGGGCGCTTGGCGGCAACTTCCTTCTCGCCTGCGGCATGGCGCCGCTGCTGCTTTCCACCTGCAATATTCACTGGCTCGCCCGTCCCCACATTCTCAGCTGGATCTTTCTGCTGCTGTGCCTCTTCCCCCGCAGGCCCAACCTGCTCGTGGTGGCGGCGGTGACGGCGCTGTGGGCGAATACGCATGCCAGTTTTTTTCTGGCGCCGCTGATCGCGCTGGTGTTCGCGCTGCAGGACCGCTGGTATCTGAAAGCGGCGGCGGTGGCGGCAGTGGCGCCGCTGCTCAATCCGTACGGACCCAAACTCTATCTGCACGTGTTCCGCTACCTCACCGATAACGACCTGCTTTCCCGCATCGGCGAATTCCAGTCGTTCGATTTTCACGTGGCCGGCGCGGCGCAGATTTTGGCCGCGGTCATTCTGGGTATGATCGGCGCGACGCTCGCGCTGACGCAGAAGCGGGTACACCACTTCGCGCTGGGGGTACTGATCACGGCGATGGCGCTGCGCTCGGCGCGCGCGCTGCCGCTGTGCGCCCTGCTGCTGCTGCCGATCGCGAACGCGGCGGTGACGGAGTGGCTTGGCGCGCTCGACTCCACCGCGGGTTTCCTGAAGTACTCCAGCAACCTGCGCGCGCAGGACGGGCGCTTTCACGGCCTCGCCCTGGCCCCGTTGCTGCTGTGGGCGGCATATTGCCTCATGCCCGCGGCACGCTTTCCCGCCGATCAGTTTCCGGTGGCAGCCTATACGCACATCCCCGCCGAAGCGCGGCTCTTTGCGCCGGATAAATTCGGCGGCTATCTGATCTACCGGTCCAACGGCACGCGCAAGGTCTTCTTCGACGGCCGCAGCGATCTCTACGGGGCGGAGTTTCTGAAGCAATATCAGCGGTTGGTGCAGGTTCGGCCGGGGTGGCGGCAGCGGTTCGATGCCTACGGTTTCACCCACGCACTGCTGCAAAACGACGCACCGCTTCGGCCCGCGCTGGAGCAGATTGGGTGGCGCCGCCTGTATCAGGATAAAACCGCAACTTTGCTCGCTTTCCCCGGAACTTAACCAGCCTGTATGTGTTACAACAGAACATCGGCAGATAATGTAACGGAAGGCGGGTCTGGGCGTGTGCCCGCTCGGGATACCCTCTTCGAGGACTGAATGGATCGCCAGAAAAAACTCTTGCTGTTCGGCGCCGCCTGGGTGTCCGCTTTGCTGCTCACCTGGTTCTATTACGCCAACGCCATCGCGCCCAAGACGGAGAAGACGGTGCGACTGGTAGTGGCGTCGCGCGATATGCCGGTGGGCACGCTGCTCCGCAAGAACGATGTGAAGCTGGTGAACTACCTGGAAAAAGACGTGCCCAAGGGCGCCCTGTTCCAGACCAAGACCGCCGAGGAACATGTGCTGATGGTGGCGCTGAACACCAATGAGCCGGTTCTCTCCGCAAAGCTCTCTGATGCGACGAGCGTGGAAGGCGTCTCTTCCACGATCGACCGCGGCTACCGCGCGGTGAGCGTGCAGGTCACGGATGTGAGCGGTGTGGCTGGACTGATCCAACCCGGTTCGCATGTGGATGTGCTGTTCACGCGCCCCGGCTCGATGCTGGAGGCGACCACCTCCACGATTCTACAGAACATCAAAGTTCTCTCCACCGGCCGCACTGTCGCAGTCGGGCAGGCGATCGACCCCAAGGCGCCGAAATCGCCGACCGTTACTCTGGTGCTGCTGCCGGACGACGCGCAGAAACTGGAGTTGGCGAAGAACGAAGGCCGCATCAGCCTCTCTCTGCGAAACCCGCTGGATAGCGCGCAGACCGCGAGTACGGATCCATTGACCACCGAGGCGCTCGACCCGACGCTGAGCGACCGCCTGGCCCGTGCCCGCCGCGCACGGACGCCGGTGAAGGCCAACCTGGAAGATCCCAAGGTATGGCAGGATTTGACCGGCACCAAAAAGGCCGCGAAGAAACCCGAACCGGAGAAGCCGCGCGTCACGGTGGATATCTTCCGCGGAGACAAGCACGTGCAGGAATCCTTTCGATGAGAATTGCGGATAAGCTCTTGTGCACGGCGCTCCTTGCCGCCGTTTGTTTCGCACAAACCACCAAGCCCCAAGCCAACGAAGTCACGCTTGTAGAGGGTCGCGGCGAACTGCTGACCTTCCCCGCCGACATCACAAAAGTCGCCATCTCGGAACCGAAGATCGCCGATGCGATTGTGATCTCGCCACGGGAAATCATGGTCAACGCCAAGGGACCGGGTCGCGCCACGCTGGTCTTGTGGATGACCGGCGGAGACCCGCTGCGGTACGAGATCTACGTCACGAAAGACTCCACCGAGTGGGACACGTTCACCAAGACGATGAAGGATAGCGCCGGCGCGCCGATCTCCGTGACGGGCACCGGAGACACGATCGTTCTGAGCGGCACGGTGAAATCCGCGGAGGATTCCAAGCGGCTCGCGGGGATGGCACAGACGCGCGCCAAAACAGTGATCAATCTGTTGCAGTCGCCGCCCGCGCCGGAACCGCGCCAGATCCTGCTGCAGGTGAAATTTGCGGCGATCGATCGGGTGGCGCTGACGCAGATCGGCTTCAACATGTTCAGCACCAACCAGAAGATGGTGGGCACGACTTCGACCGAGCAGTTCTCCGCGCCGCGCTTCAGCCAGTTGACGCCGGGCGGAGCGCAGACGGTCAACTTCAGCGACCTGTTGAACCTTTTCGCCTTCCGCCCCGATCTGAATATCGGCGCCACCATCAAGGCGCTGCAGGAGAAGAACCTCTTGCAGATTCTGGCCGAGCCGAATCTGCTGGCGCTGGATGGCAAGGAAGCCACCTTTCTGGCGGGGGGCAGTTTCCCCTTCCCGACCATCACGACGACGCCCACCGGCGGCGCCACCGCGCCCGTGGTCACGGTGCAGTTCAAACCCTTCGGCGTGAAGTTGGATTTCACGCCTAGCATCACCGCGCAGGGCTCGATCGATTTGAAGGTCGCGCCTGAAGTCAGCAGCCTGGATTTCGCGAATGCCGTTACGCTACAGGGCTTCGTGATTCCGGCGTTGAGCCAGCGCCGCGTGGAGACCGAAGTAATCCTCAAGGACGGCGAGAGCTTCGCCATCGCCGGGTTGATCGACAACCGCGTGATAGAGACGATGGACAAAGTCCCGGGCCTCGGCGACGTGCCGATTCTGGGCCGGCTCTTCCGCAGCCGCAGCACGCAGAAATCCAACGACGAACTTCTGGTGGTGGTCACGCCGCACTTCGTCAAAGCGCTGACTCCCGAAGAGAAGGCCCAACTGCCGACCATGCCCGTCACCTTCCTGCCGGCCGTGACTCCGCCGGGAGCCAAGAAGGCAAAGCCCGGCAAGAAGGACAGCAAGGCGACGGATAAGAGCCCGGAATTTGTAGGACCCAGTGGCCAGCAGATACCGAAGCAGCAGCAACAGTAGGGTGGAGGGACAGCGGCCGGCAACTGGATACGGGCTTGGATCCAGAGCCGGAGCCAAGGCTGGATCAATGTCGATTCAGTTCGCCGTTATTCTGGTGCCGGTGGTGTTTGGCATGATGGGGTTCGCGATCGATTTGGGAAGGCTATATCTGGTGCGCGGAGAACTCAATCAGGCGGTCTCGGCGGCGGCGATGGCGGCCGCAACCCAACTGCTTGGCACGTCCGCATCTCTGACGAACGCTGGCAACGTTGCCAACCAAGCGCTGGCGCTCAACAAATACAATTTCGGCTCCCTCACACTGGGCCAGGATTCGAGCGCCAATCTCACCAGCACCATCAACGATCCCGTCTTCTTCTCCACCGTGAACGGCGCGCTGGGCTCGGACCCGACCGGCACCGGCGCCGATGGCACCACCGCGCGCCACGTGCAAATCACCGTGACTGCCGACGCGCCGCTGCTGTTCTGGAGCCTGCTCTCCGCCGGACAATCGCGCAAGACCTCGATTGCGGCGCAGGCGCTGGCGGGGGTCAGCGCACCGTTGTGCACCGCGTGCGGCATCGCGCCCTTCGCCATCGCCGCGAAGGACGTGACGGACCTGGTGAACTTCGGCCTCGGCGACCCGGCTTCGTTGAATAACTACACGTTCTACTACAACTGCACGGGCACGGCTCCGGCATTCCTTCCCAACTCCGGCCTGCTTGCGCCCTACACCATCATCAACCGCTACGATTCCGGCAGCACCACGGTGCCCGATGAGACGGATCAACTCTTCAAACTGGGCGCCGGCGGCTTGCCGGGTTCGACTACGCCGAACCCCACCGGCTCTCCGATTCCGATGGCGTGCGTCGGCATCGGGGACACGCTGGAAGCGGTGTGGAACAGCCCCACTTACGTCGCCACGCCGCCCGCCTGCAATGCGGCGCAACCGCAGGTGAATGCCGCTGCCCTGTGCGGACTCCTCACGGTATTCGACAACCAGACGCAGCCCACGGCCTGCATCACAGCCGTCACCGATTACGCCCCGCTGCAAGTTTCTTACACGCCCGACCCGGATGTCACCACGGGGCAGAGCAACATTTATTCGGATTACACCGGCAACGGGCGGCGCATCCTCACCATCCCGATTGTGACTTCGCTCGCGCCGAACTCGGCCACCACGATGACGGTGCTCGGCTTCCGCCAGTTCTTTCTGCAGCCCAATCCGGACGGCACGTTTTTCAACCCCACCGATACCAACGGACGTTTCCTCGCGACCTACATCGGCAGCCCCGCGCCGGTGAAGGCCGGCTATGTAGACGACCGCTTCGCGCAGAGCTGCCCCGCGCCCGTGACTTCGGGGCCGGGAAAGGTGGTGCTGCATTGAGGCGGCGCAGGAATTCCCGCAGCGGCAACATGGTGCTGGAGACCGCGCTGTGGATGCCTGTGCTGTTCCTGCTGATCACCGGGCTGATTCAGTTCGGCAAGATCACATTCATCTATTACTCGTTGAAGAAGACCGTCAACACCGTGGCGGATTATCTGGCGGTGCAGAGCGGGATCAACTTCTGCCCCGACTCCGGCGACCCGACCATCGCCGCGGCGATTCAATTCGCACTCACGGGCACCACCGATGGCTCGGGAACGGTGGCGATTCTGGATCTCACGCCGGACATGATCGTGGTGACGCCGCAGTGCATCGACCCCACCACGGGAGCGCCGGGCACCTGCGACACCTCGGGTTGCAGCACGCCTGTGGGCGCGCAGCGGCCGGACTACATTCAGGTTTCGATTCCCAACGGCTACAACGTCACGCCGCGGATTCCCTATATTCTGCTCGACACGATTCCACTCAAGCCGCAAGCGGTCGCGGCGTTCGGCGGGGCTTCATGAGCCAGCGCGGAAGGCGGGAGAACCGGGGCGGGCAATCCACGGTGGAGTTCGCGTTGATGTACGGCGCGGTGGTGCTGCCGCTGACCTTCACCATCATCTTCATCAGCCAGGCGCTGTGGATCTGGCACTCGGTGATCGATTACACGCGCGATGGCGCCAACTATGCGGCGACGCATTGCTGGATGGGCGATGGCAGCAACGTGACCAGCTACATGATGACGCATGTGCCGCGCATGATCGATATGGACAAGTTTCAAAACGGAGAGGCGGGCTTGCAGGTCAGCTACTTTGCGCAAGACCCCACCACCGGCCAGCTCTCGCCCTACTCTTGCGCCACGGGGGCGGATTGCAGCGCCGGGTGCGTTCCGGATGCGGTCTCCGTGAGCGTGACCGCCTATCAGTTTACACGCGGGCTTTCGGCGTACTTCCGATTGCCGCCCATCACCATCCCGCCCTTCGCCACCAATATGCCGATGCAGAGCGCGGGCTGCGACGAATTGGGAAATTGCCTGCCATGAGAAAGGACTCCAGTGCCTAATACCAGCCTACTGGTCGCCTCGAGCGACGAACATTTCCGCGAGATGGTGCGCGACAGCCTCGTCAATATGCCGGAGGCGAAGATCGTCGCCGAGTATCAGGAGGTGGCCGCCAATCTGTACATCCGCGTCCTGCAGGATCTGGAGCGCCACCCGACCGCCGGCTTGATCGTGGATATCGCGGGCGATCCCGATGGCGCGATCAAGGCGATCGAGAAGGTGAAGCAGGCGGCGCCGGACCTCTTCGTGGTGGTCAGCAGCTTCCACGCCGATGGCGAGACCGTAATCCAGTGCATGCGCGCCGGAGCCAACGAGTTTTTGACGCAGCCGCTGAAGCGCACCGAATTCCGCGACGCGATGAGCCGCCTGGAACGCGCGCCGCACCATGGCAACGCGGGCGAGAGCAAGCTCGGCAAGATCTACACGTTCATCGGCACGCGCGGCGGAGTGGGCACCACGACGCTGGCGGTCAACTTCGCCAGCGTGCTGGCGCAGCGCAAGCTCTCCACCGTAGCGATCGACCTGGATTGGATCGGCAACGACGTCGCGATGCAACTCGGCGCCGCGCCGCAATACACGCTGATGGAGGTCGCCGAGAACCTGGAACGGCTCGACCAGGCGCTATTCGAAGGCTTCGTGACGCGCGATCCGCTGGGCTTTTTCCTGGTGGGTCCGCCGGATTCGCTGGAGCAGCACGGCCACTTCAGCGACCATCAGTTGCGTGAATTCGCCACCTTCCTGGTGGAGAAGTATGACGCCATAGTGATCGATGGCGGGCGCAATGTCTCGAACGATCTGGTGCTCGCCGCCGCGCAGGTTTCGGCCTCGGTGTTCCTGGTCATCGATCAGGAGTTCCCGTCGATTCGCAATGCGCAGCGCTACATCACGTTCCTGATGCGCATGGGCTTCAATCAGGACCAGATCAAGGTAGTGGTGAACCGCTATACGAAGAAGATCACGCCCAATCAGGCGAGCCTGGAACAGATCCAGCAGACGTTGAATCAGGCGGCATTCTTCGGAATCCCGAGTTCGCCGGCGGTGATCGCATCGATCAATAAGGGCCGTCCGTTTGTCGCCAACCGCGAGCAGGCCGGGGATCTGGACCGCATTTTCCGCAGTTTCGTGGACAAAGCCACCGGCGGCAAGAAGGGCAAGGCCGCCGAGGGCATCGGCAAGACCGCCTAAAATGAAAAGACATGGGTAGCCGAAGCACGATCCGTCCCAATTCCGGAGCCGACCGCTGGTTTGAACTGAAGAGCCAGGTACACCAGAAGCTCGTCAACTCGCTGACGCCGGAGCAATTGAAGGACCTGACCAAAGACAGCGTCCGCGGCCAGGTAGGGAGCGTGGTCGAAAAACTCATCATCGACGAATCGCTGCCGATGACGATGGGCGAGCGCGAAAAACTGATCGAGGAGATTCTCGATGAGGTCTTCGGGCTGGGACCGCTGGAGATTCTGCTGAAGGATCCGAGCATCAGCGACATCATGGTCAACGGCTTCGATAACGTCTACGTGGAACGCGCCGGGCGGGTGGTAGAGACCAATATCCGCTTCAAGGATCACGCGCACGTGCGCATGATCATCGAACGCATTGTGAGCGCGATTGGCCGCCGCATTGACGATTCGTCGCCGATTGTGGACGCGCGCCTCGCCGATGGCTCGCGCGTCTGCGCCGTGATTCCGCCGCTCTCGCTGATTGGCCCGGTGATGTCCATCCGCCGCTACGGCAAGCGCGTGCTCACCACCGAAGACCTGCTGAAGAACGAGACCTTCACCACGGGCATGCTGGATTTTCTCAGCGGCTGCGTGGAGGCGCGGCTGAACATCGTGATCAGCGGCGGGTCGGGCTCGGGCAAGACCACGATGCTGAATACGCTCTCCCG
>CAIRBY010000042.1 GCA_903876865.1 uncultured Acidobacteriia bacterium | reverse complement strand
TGCGCATACTGCTGCTGCGCCGCCTGCGGATATCCACTCTACTGCGGCTATGCGGATTGCTGCATCGGCTGCCCTTGCGACCGCGCCGGATATCCGCGGGTCGGTGAGAAGCCTGCCGCTGCGCCGGAGGCAAATACACAGATGCTTGCAGAGCCGGGCAGGCGGAACCCGGGTGGACCCGCCGGCCCCACCTTCCGAACCCTGCGCTCTCACGCCCAGTTGACTGTCAAGTGACCTGTTCGAACGGAATACGGCCTGCGGATTGCTTGTCCCGTATCGGAAGCGGCTGGTAACATGAGGCAGGCAATCAGAGCTAACTGTCTTATTTATAAACAGGTTGGCTCATGCTCGGACGTGCCCCCATACCGTCGCGGCCTGCATTGGGTGTAACTCGATGAACACTCACAACACGAATCCCCGTGGACTGGAATACACAGCAACCGCTCTGCGGCCGTTCCGGGAAGCGAGGATCGCTTGAAACGTCGTCCGGCCGGTATTGCCGCTTGCGCCTCCCTGTGGCTGGTTCTGGCCGGCACGGCAACGGCACAGCAATACAGTTTTCGGCAGTATGGCAGCGCCGAAGGCTTGCAGAATCTGGGGACCCTGGCCCTGGCGCAGGATGGGGCAGGTTACCTCTGGGTGGGGACGGAAGGCGGCCTGTTCCGTTATGACGGCACCCGCTTCCGCCTGATGGGCCTGGCTCAGGGCATCACCTGCCCAAGCGAAGTACACAACCTCCACGTGGCCGAAGACGGCGCGCTCTGGACCAATGCCTGCTCACAGATCCTGCGCTTCGACGGGCAGAAGTTCCAGGTAGTTCCGGGATTCGAGGGGATGCTCAACGGGACGCAGCGCATGGAGAACGGCGCCCGGGGCGAGGTCCTGATCGCCACTGCAAACGGCTTGTACGAAGCGGTGCGCGATAGCAGCGGAGCGTACGCGGCGCGGGTGCATCCAGTAGGGGCGGCACTCGCCGGGGGCGCAGTACGCGGCATCGCACGCCACGGCGGGCAACTCTGGTTTGGCTGCGGAAACCGCGTGTGCGTGGAAGAGCGAGGCGAGGTCGCAATCCTGGGACCGGAGGAAGGCCTGCCGGAAGACAACTGGGACGCCATCGTGGTCGCGCCGGATGGTACGGCCTGGATGCGGAGCCAGCGGCGACTCTACCGTAAGCCGCCAGGTTCGGTGCATCCAGTGGATGAAAGCGCGGCGGTCTCAACCAGCGCCTACTGGGGTGCGCTCTCATTGACTCGCGACGGCAAGATCCTGGTGCCGACCGACGGTGGCCTGGCAATTCGCCGCGAAGGCGGATGGCAACAGGTTGGCGAGCGGCAGGGACTGCGCCGGAACATGGTCGGCTGCGTACTGGAAGACCGCGAAGGCTCGATCTGGATCGGGCTGATCGGCGGGGGAGTTGCGCGCTGGCTGGGCTATGGCGAATGGGAGTCCTGGACCAAGGCGCAGGGCCTGCCCGACGACCTGATCTGGAGTATCCGCGGCGACCGCAACGGCAATGTATGGGCCGGCACTTCCCGGGGCTTGGCCCGTTTGGATCCGCACCGAGCGGTGCGCTCGTGGACCAGCAAGGAAGGTCTGGGCGGCGACAACATTCGCTGGCTGGGCGAAGCGGCCGATGGCGGAATCTGGGCGGTAGCGAAGCCTGGCAGCCTCTCCCGCATCGATCCGACAACCTCGAAGATCAAGCTATTCGGCAGTGCTGACGGATTGGATTGCGACAACGCCAATCGCGGCTTCGTGGACCATCAGGATCGTCTGTGGCTCACCACTACGTGCGGAGTCTATCTGTGCGAACAGCCCTCCGGGGCACGTCGCTTTCATAAGATTGCGCAACCTGCTTCGCTGCAGCGCAGTTCCTGGGCCGTAACCGGCAACCAGTTTGAGACCATGTGGTTCACCAACCCCGATGGCTTGTGGCGGATGCGCGACGGCCGTTGGACGCAATACCGCAAGAGCGACGGGCTGTTGAGCACGAGCCCGTACATTCCCACTGTGGGTCCGGACGGCGCCCTGTGGCTGCACCACCGCTACGACCCCGGAATCGAAAGAGTCGAATTCGAAGGAGACCGGTTGGTGCGCGCGACAGAGGTGCTGGCGGCCGACACCAAGTCCGCCGAGGTCACGGCGCTCCATGGGTTCGATGCGGCGGGGCGGCTGTGGCGAGGCAGCGCGCACGGAGTCGCTGTGCTGGATGGCGGCGCGTGGCAGCCGTTCGGCGTGGAAGACGGGCTGATTTGGGACGATACCGATGGCGACGCATTCTGGGCGGACCCGGATGGCAGCGTATGGTTCGGCACCAGCGACGGGCTTGCGCATTACCGCCCGCCTGCCGGGGGACTTCCGCGCGCTGCGACCGCCGTCCCGGTGATCTCCAGCCTGCGCATCGATCAAAAATCGCGCGCGGTTCGGGCCGAATTCTCCAGTCTGAACTATAAGCTCGATCAACTGGTTCGCTTCGCCTATCGACTGGATTCGGAACAGTGGACCGAAACCAGCGAGCGAACCCTTTCCATGGCCGCACTGGCCTCCGGACAGCACCAGTTGGAGATTCGCGCGCGGGTCCGCGAGGGTCCGCCTTCAGAGCAGGTGGCGTTGGCGGCATTTGAAATTCTGCCTCGCTGGTGGGAGACCGTCTGGTTCCGGCTGAGTTGCCTGTTGCTCGGGGGCCTCGGGGTGTGGGGCATCTCGGCCTGGCGCAGTGAACTGCTGCGCCGGCGGAACCGGCAACTGGAAGCGGCGGTGCGGCAGCGCACAAGCGAACTGGAAGCCGAACGCACCAAGGTGCTGGCGGAGAAGACCAGAGCCGATGCCGCCAACGAGGCCAAGGGACACTTCCTGGCCACGATGAGCCATGAAATCCGCACGCCGCTGAACGGCATCATCGGCTTCAGCCAGTTGTTGGAAGACCTGCCGCTGCCCCTGGAGGCAGTGGAATCGGTGCGCATGATCCGCTCCTCCGGCGATGCGCTGATGCACGTGATCGGCGACCTGCTCGATTTCAGCAAAGTCGAGGCGGGAAAACTGGAACTGGAGATCGCCCCTTTCCGCCTGCCGCGCATGCTGAGGGAGACCACCTCACTGTTCCGGGCAGCAGCCGAGGACAAGGGCGTCCGGGTGGAATGCGAACTGGCGCCGGGGCTGCCGGACTGGGTGGCGGGAGACGAAGGCCGGCTGCGGCAGTTGACAATCAACCTGATCTCGAACGCGGTGAAGTTCACCAGCAAGGGAGAAGTGGTGGTCTCGGCGCGGGTGGAATTCACGGACGAACTATCTTACCGGATCGGAATTCAGGTTCGCGATTCCGGCATCGGAATGACACAGGAGCAGTTGCCTCTGCTCTTCTCCGCATTCCATCAGGCGGACGCATCCATCAGCCGGAGGTACGGCGGGACGGGCCTCGGCCTGACGATCTCCAAAATGCTGGTGGAACTCATGGGCGGCGCCATTCAGGTGGAATCCAAGCCCGGGGAAGGCTCCATTTTCCGCTTCACGATCCTGCTGGGCCGCACGCAGGAGCCGGTGGTGGCGCCGGTGGCCGAAACACCGGTTGGCCCGACCCGGGCACTGCGCGTGCTGGTGGCTGAAGATTTCGAAGCCAACCAGATTGTGGTGCTGCGCATGTTGAAGAAACTCGGGATCGAGGCGAATTTGGCGTGCAACGGCGCGGAGGCGGTCAACAGCGCCACCGCCCATCGCTACGACCTGATCCTGATGGACGTGGAAATGCCTGAAGTGGATGGTTTGGTTGCCACTCGCGAAATCCGGAGGCTGCAGACGGACCACCGTCCCGTGATCTTTGGTCTGACCGCACACGCCACCACGGAGTATCGGGATGTCTGCCTGGCCGCCGGGATGGATGGCTACCTCACCAAGCCGCTGAAGCGGGAGCGGCTGGCGGAACTGGTGACGGAGCTATCCAAGCATCTGCACGCGGCGAACGGAATCGCTGCCGAGCACAGAAACGGAACGGCAATGGGTCAGGAGTTGCCGCTGCCCCGGAAGTAGATCGGCACGTCAGAGTGGCGGGCAACGGGGAGTTTCGTAGCCCGCCGCAATTCGCTGCACGCATTTAGAAAGTAGGGCAGGCGGTGTCGCCTGCCAACTCCCGGGGCGTGCCTTGCCTGGCAGGCGAAAACTCCGCCGGCGCTAGTTCAGGAAGTAGGTACGGTACAGCGTGTCGCGCTGTTTCGGCACAAAGCCGGCGTCGCGGATGATGCGGCGCAGTTCCTCTTCACTGGCGCGGTGATGCGCGCCCGCCGCGGAGACGACATTCTCTTCGATCATGATACTGCCCACGTCGTTGCCGCCGAAGCGCAGGCCCATCTGGCAGGTCTTGAGTCCCTGTGTCACCCAGCTGGCTTGCACATTTTCGAAGTTGTCCAGATAGATGCGGCTGATGGCGAGGGTCTGCAGGTACTCGACCGCCGTAGCTTCTTCCTTCACGAAACGGCCCAGCGACGTATTTTCGCGCTGGAACGTCCACGGGATGAAAGCGGTAAAGCCGCCGGTCTCTTCCTGCAGATTGCGCACCAGTTCCAGGTGATTCATGCGCTGCTCCAGGGTTTCGCCGCAGCCGAACATCATAGTCGCGGTGGTGCGCATGCCGAGCTGATGGGCGGTGCGGTGCACGTCCATCCACTCGTTGGTGCCGCACTTGAGGCGGCTGATGCGGTGGCGGACCGCGTCGTCCAGAATCTCGGCGCCGCCGCCGGGAATGGAATCGAGGCCGGAATCGCGCAGGCGGGCGATGGTGTCGCGCAGGCTGATGCCGCTGACTTCGGCGATATTGGTCACTTCCGGTGCGCTCAGGCAGTGGAGATGGATGGGGTACCGCGCCTTGATACTGCTGAACAGATCTTCGTACCACTCGATCTTCAGATCAGGGTGCAGGCCCCCCTGCATGAGGACGCCGGTGCCGCCGAGATCCAAAGTCTCCTGGATCTTCTGGTAGATCGTTTCCTTAGGCAGAATGTAGCCTTCGGCATGGCCGGGAGCGCGGTAGAAGGCGCAGAAGCTGCAGTATTCGGTACAGAAATTGGTGTAGTTGATATTGCGGTCGATGATGTAGCTGACCACGCCCTCGGGATGCCACTGGCGGCGGATGCGGTCGGCTTCCATGCCGATGCCGATGAGGTCGTCCGAGCGGAATAGTTCGAGAGCTTCTTCGCGTGAAATCATAGCGGTGGAGTGCCTGTAGTTCCAGCATACCAAGCCGCGCAGCGTCCATGCCTCGCGGGCGGTTCTCTCAAGCGGTGAAATGACTTACACTGAGGCGGAGCAACACCGAAACCAAGGTGCAAGGAAGACGATGCAAAGAAGATCTTTCGTAGGACTGATGGGTGCGGCCGCAGTGGCGGCACAGGCCGGGTTCGGCCAGGCGGCGGCGGGAAAACGCGGCCGCTGTTTCGTGCAGCAGAACTATCTGTTGAAGGCCGGCGCGCAAGGCACGCGGCTGGCCGAGTATCTGAGCAAGACCTATCTGCCCGCTCTGGCAAAAGTGCACTCCGGGCCGACTCTGGTGCTGGAGGCGCAACTGGCGCCGAACCTGCCCCACGTGAGCGTGATCACGGGCTACCAGAGCGTGGAACAGGCGTGGACGGTGCGGGCGAAACTGGCTGCCGATACGGCGCTGGAAGCCGCGACCGATGCCTGGGAAGCCGGCGCGGAGCCGCCGTTTGAAAACACCAACAGCGCGCTGTTGGAATCGGGCGAGTACGCGCCGGATCTGGCGGCGCTCAAGCCCGCTCCCAAGGCGCCGCGGATTTTCGAGATGCGCATCTACCACGCGCCCACCTATCGCAACCTGCGCGGACTGCACTGGCGGTTCGGGGAAGGCGAAGTGAAGATCCTGAGCAGGTGCGGCGCGGCGCCGGTGCTGTTCGCCTCCACCGCGATTGGCGCGGATACGCCGAACCTGACCTGGATCACCGCGTTCGAAGACGAAGCGGCGCGCGACAAGGCATGGGCTGCATTCGCGGCGGATCCGGACTGGATCAAATTGCGCCAGGAATCGGTCAAACGGTATGGCGACAACCCGACCAACCGGTCGATCAAACTCTATAAGGCAGCGGCGTATTCGCCGATTCTATAGCGAATAGTTTTTGGGGGCAGGCGGCTAACCTGCCCCACTAATATGTCGAGTTATGCGCCGGCGCTGGCGAGGTGCGGTTTCATCGCTTCGGCGACGACGTAGAGGCCAAAGAGCGGCTTCGGATCGCCCTTGCCCCAGCGATTCATCTGCCACTTCACGCGCACGAATTCGAGTTCGGGGCGCTCAGAGAGATCGACCACTATCTGATACGTGCCACAGTAGAACTTCTGTGGAAAATTAGCCAGGGGCTTGGTCTCCCACGTGTTCCCATCCGTCGAACCCCAAATTGAGAGATCGATGCTTTCCTGTTCGATGATCCGTGTGATGCCCAGAGTGAGAACGAACGTTCCACCCCGATGGTCGCCTAAGGCCATGGCTGGCCCTGTGCCGGCTTCGCGGACCGTTGTCTCCGGCAATAAGAACTCTGGAAGCATTGGTCTATCTCCGCGTAGCAAGGAATGGTCCTGGTCGCATTCTATTTCAGCTCTAAGAACTGGTGCCTTGCCTTCTCCAGAGTCTCATATTTCTTACAGAAACAAAAGCGAACCTGTTGAGATCCGCCACCATGATGTGCATAAAAGCTCGATCCTGGCACGGCGGCGACGCCAATCTTGCCGATCAGGTGGCGCACGAAACTGGTGTCGCTCTCGAAGCCGAAGCCCGAGACATCCGTCATCACGTAATACGCGCCTCGCGGGATAAAACACTTGAATCCAACCGCTTGCAGGCTGGTGACCAGATGGTCGCGGCGGGCGCGGTACTCGGTGGACAGGTGGCCGTAGTAGCTTTCCGGCAGGCTCAGAGCGAGTACGCCGGCCTGCTGCAGGGGCGCCGCCGCGCCCACGGTCAGGAAATCGTGCACCTTGCGGATGGAGTTCGTCAGATCCGGCGACGCGAGCACCCATCCCACCCGCCACCCGGTCACGGAGTAGGTTTTGCTCATGCTGTTGACCAGAATGGTGCGGTCGCGCATACCCGGCAGAGACATGATGGGGATGTGCACGGCGTCATCGTAGAGGATGTGCTCGTAGATCTCGTCCGTGATCGCCAGGCAATCGAACTCCTGGCAGAGCGCGGCGATGAATTCAAGCTCCTGGCGCGAGAAGACCTTGCCGGTGGGGTTGTTGGGCGAATTGAGAATGATGGCCTTGGTCTTTGGAGTGAAGGCGGCGCGCAGTTCCTCCGGATCGAAATTCCAATCCGGCGCATGCAGCGTCACGTAGCGAGGTACGGCGCCGCATAACTGGGTATCGGGCCCGTAATTCTCATAGAACGGCTCGAAGAGCACCACCTCGTCGCCGGGATCGAGCACGGCGAGCAGGCTCGCCACCATGCCTTCGGTGGCGCCGCAGCAGACCGTAATCTCGCGCTCGGGATCGAATTCCATCCCGTAGGTGGTGCGGTACTTGGCGGCGATGGCATCGCGGAAGGGCTTGGCGCCCCAGGTGATGGCGTACTGGTTGATATCGGCGTCAATAGCTTCGGCCGCCGCGCGCTTCAACTCCGCCGGAGCCGGAAAATCCGGGAAGCCCTGGGCCAGGTTGGTGGCGCCGTGCTGCATAGCCAGCCGGGTCATTTCGCGGATTACGGATTCGGTGAAGCGGGAGATGCGCTGGCTGCGAAAGCGGCCGCGGGACAGGTTGGGGGGCTGATTGGCGGTGGAAGACACCTTTCGAGATTACTGTTTTGGAAGGCCGCCCGCAAGTTCATGCAGACGGCCTTTTGTCAGTAGAAAGGTAACTTACCCGCAGGCTAACAAAGGGCCGGCGCAAGCGGCAAGGTTTGCCTTGGTTAGCGGGCGAGTGCTGCCCCCGCCTGGCCTGCCCGGGCGCACGTGTCAATCGGCGATCAGCCGGATTTCGCCGATGCCGCCCTGCACGTCCACGCGGATGCGGTTCCCGGCGCCCTCCCAGGCATCGCTCTCCCAGTGACCGCCCTGCTTGTGCAAACCGCGGACGTTGATGCTGCCGATGCCGCCCTGCGCTTCGGCATAAATCGCGGCATCCGCCGGAAGGTGTACGGTCGCCTGACCGATACCGCCGTGGATGCTCACGTTGTAGCTATGCCTGACGGGTCCGCGCAGATCGAGATCGAGTTGCCCGACGCCCATTTCGACCGTGACGCCGCGCAGTTGCAGACTTCCCAGATCCAGCCGCGCCTGCCCGGCGCCGAAGTGAACACCCAGGTCGAGCGGCACCTTGTTGCTCAGTTGCAGGTCCCAGCGATACTTGCGATCCCCCAGATTGCCGTGCTGACTGCCGGGCTGGGAGACGGAGAGTGTGCCCTGCTTGCCGCTGCGCCGGTAGTCCACCTTGGGCTTCCAGGAGGGCACGTTGTAGCTGAAATCTCCGCGCAGCAGTTTCTGCGTGCCTTCGGTGACGCGCAGGTCACCGGCGCCCATGTTCAGGTCCACCCGGACGAGATCGGAATCGTCGGCCTCCACGCTTTCAGTGGAGTACTCCAGCGGCCCCAAATGACGCGCGTCGATCACGCATCCGCCCAGCCCAAGCAGGGCGGGCGCCAATAGCAGGTAGACGGATTTCATGCATTTCCTCCAGCCTGAAGTACGCAGGCGGCGAGGCGCTTGTTCCCTATTTCATCTTGAGCGTCTGCCGCAGCCACTCCACCATTTCAGCTTTCCAGTGCTGCATCTCGGGCGCCTTCCAGCCGCCCATGCCGTGGCCGCCGCCTTCGATGGGGATCAACCGGCAAGGCACATTCACGGCCTGCATCGCCTTACACATGGCGGGCGATTGATCGTAGGAGACCTGATCGTCCCTGGTGCCGTGGATGATCAGGAACGGCGCCATGCCCTTATGCACGGCGAAGATCGGCGAGGCGGCCTTCAGTTTGGCCAGGCCCTCCGCATCCAGTTGATCCGCGCCAAAAAACCGTACGCCGCCGCCGTTGGCCGCATGGCGATTGATGCTGGTCATGTTGAAGCGCTCGGGATGGTCGCGGCGTTCGGTGGCGAGTTTCCCGTAATCCACGGGGCCATAGAGATCCACCACCGCCCGCACCCGCGTGGCTGCGGTTTCGTGCGTGGCCGCGTAATTGACCAGATAACCGCCGGCGGATTCGCCGATGAGCGCGATCTTCGTGGCGTCCACGTGATACTCCCTGGCGTGCGCCTTGACCCACTCGATGGCGGTGTTGATATCGGCGCTGGCTTCGGGCTGATGGACCTGCGGCGCCATGCGGTAATCCACACTGAACCAGGCGATGCCGGCATCGGCCAGCGGCTCGAAGAGCGGCTTCACGTTGGTGCTCTTGCTGCCTTCGTCAAAGCCGCCGCCGTGGACCAGAATGGCGGCGGGGAAAGGCCCCGCGCCATCGGGAATGTGCAGGTCCAGCAGGATCGGTTTGCCGCCGGGACGGCCGTATTCCACGTCCTTCCGATCCACCGCCGCTGCGCCGGCCAGAGCCACGCACGTAAAACCAAGGAGCCATTTCAAGCAGGTCATCGCAGGTGATTGTAACAATCGGTGCGAATGCGGTTCGCTCCGCAAGGAAGTTCGGCAATCGGGCGCCCGAGGCTCGGTACAATAAAAAGATGCGTGTTGTTTTCCCGCAGTGGAAGTGGATCGCCGGACTGGTGTTGGCAGGAGCCGCGGTGCTGGTAGCTCAGGACTGGAAGACCGTGACCGATCTGGCCGGAGTCGATTTCACCGGGCTCGCCCCGGCGAAGAAGCAGACGGCGCTACACGCGCTGCGCGCGCAGGGCTGTTCGTGCGGTTGCGATATGAAGGTGGCGGAGTGCCGTGTAAAGGATCCTGGCTGCAGTTTCAGCAAGGGGCTGGCCTCCGTGATCATTGATTCGCTGAAGCGCGGCAAGACCGAAACCGCCGCCCTGGCGGACGCGAGCGCGTCGAAGTTCGCGCACCGTCCCGAACCGAAACTGCTGGACGACCCGGTGCTCATCCCGACGCAGGGCGCGCCGGTGATGGGTCCGGCCAATGCGCGCATTACGCTGGTGGAGTTCTCCGATTTCCAGTGCCCCTTCTGCTCCAAGGCCGTGGCGCAGATCAACGCGATTCTGAAGGCGTATCCGAACGATGTGAAGCTGGTGTTCAAGGAGTTCCCGCTGGACAACCACCCCGCGGCGGCAATCTGCGCGGCGGCTGCGCTGGCGGCGCACAATCAGGGAAAGTTCTGGCAACTTCACGATCTGATGTTCGCCAACCGCTCCAGGCTGGGCCGCCCGGCGATCCTCGCATGGGCCGCGCAGATCGGCCTGGATATGAAGCGCTTCACCGCCGATCTGGATAGCGACCCGATCAAAAAGGCCGTGATTCGCGACACGGCGGATGGCGAGAAGGCAGGCGTGGAAGGCACGCCGACATTGTTCATCAATGGACGTCGCTACAACGGCGATTACGATCTGGAGAAGGTGAAACCATTCTCGACGCCGAGCTCAAACGGGTGGCGGCGAAGAAGTAATTTCGTGATAGAGTTGCCCAATGGCAACTCCCACCCCAGCACTCGAGCAGATCCGGCTCGCCATGGCGAGCACCACCGAAATCTTCAACGCCGAGGTCTTTGGCAAAGGTAATGTCGACGCCCTGGACCAGGTCTACACCAGCGATGCGCGCATTCTGCCTCCGGGCGCGTCCATGATCGCGGGACGGACGGCGATCAAGGACTTCTGGGCGGGCTTCATTCAATCCGCAAACGCCACCGCCGCGGTGCTCACTTCAATCGACGTGATGCCCGCCGGCGACGACCTGGTCGAAATCGGCAGCGCTACGCTCACGATTCAACCGGCGGGTCAGGCCGAATCCGAAGTAGTGGCCAAGTACGTGGTCTACTGGCGCCAGGAAGACGGGCGCTGGAAGTGGCACGTGGATATCTGGAACCTCAACGCCTGAAACTCATTTCCGCTTGACCCGTATCCGGGTCCGCGATAAGATTTTCACCCGAGGCACTCACTATGGGACGTCGATTTACCCTTCTGGCAACACTCGGCTCATTGCTGTGGATGATGGGATGCGCGACAGCGCCACCCCCGCCTCCGCTAGCGCCCAGCCCCGAAGCGGGCATCAAGGAACTCAAGGACACCGAAGTGGCCTGGAACGCCGCTTGGGTGGCGAAGGATCTGGAGAAGATCCTCGCTCAATACGCCGACGACATCACAATGATGATGCCGGATATGCCGGGCATTCATGGCAAGGCGGCGGTCCGCACAGCGCTTACGGAGATGATGAAAGACCCGGGTGCGTCGCTGACGTTCACCAGCAGCGTGGTAGACGTCTCCAAGAGTGGCGATATCGGCTATGCCCAAGGCACCTACACCGAGACTTCGACCAACCCGAAAACCAAGAAGGTCGTGACCGAAAAAGGCAAGTACCTGACCATCTACAAGAAGCAGGCGGATGGCAAGTGGCTCGCCGTGGAAGATATCAATAACGCAGACGCTCCGGCGAAGTAGCCGCGGTGAAGGCCAAAACAAAGGCCCCGGGGTACACCCGCCCTGGGGTCTTTGTTTACAACTTTCCCTCCCGCCGCCCGTCGTAGCGATCTCCAGTGTGTGTCAAACTGGGCATCTCATGCCCGCGAATCCTTCCGCCAAACCCGGCACCAAATCGCAACCCTGGCAGTTGAAGACACCGCCCGGCGCCTCTGCTTTCGAAGCCTTCCGTGACGAGACACTGCCGGTTCCGGCGTTAGTGGTGACGGTGGGCAAGACGGTGCTGCACTACCACCTGCGCGCGATTGACGACCTTCACGCGATGCTGAAGCAGCACGGCGACTGGCTGCCATTGGGTGCAGCCGACGAACAGAAAGACGCCGCCGAAGGGACTGTGGAGGCGTGGGGACGCTCCGCCGCGAATCCCGTGGGCGGCTGGTACGGACTCAAGAAAGGGCTGCGCGGGCGGTTCGGAATGTACCTGCCGCCCGTGTTGGAAGCTCTCGGACTGGCCGAGGTCGAACACAATCCGCGCAACAATCGCATGCGCGCGATCTAACTAGCGGAACTGCTCCGCCGAGGCCGATTTGGCCGGAGCCGCCAGGGTCAGCGCCATGCTGGCCCAACTGGTGCCTGCGGCGGAGACCCACTGATCGTAGCCGTGGGGGAAGCCAGCGTCAAAATACGGCTGGAAGCCCAGCGCGCGGGATTTGACATACCAGGAGCCATCCTCCTGCTGCGTGCCGAGCAGGTACTTCACGCCGCGCTGATAGGCGGGATCAGAGACCGGAACACCCGCGCCGTTTAACGCAACGAGCGCCTTCCCGGTGGCATAAGCGCCGCTCGCCATGGTGTCGAGATCGGCCCAGCCGCCATCCGGCTTCTGCGCCTTCAGCAACTCCTTCAGTGCCGCTTGCGCCGCCGCTTTGTCCCGGCCGGCCCACGCCAGGCCGAGCGCCTTCCACCCGCGATCGTCGTTGTTGCGCGGTTGCGCCTTCGCGATCCACGCCGCCGCCAGTTGCACCGCCTGATCGTACGCGGCCTTATCCGCCTTGGGCGCGTAAAGCTGCAGAGCACGCATCGAAATCGCCGTCTGCCCGATATAGTCCGAGCAGATGGGCGGGCGCGTATCCGCAATCGGGTAGGGCCACTCGCCGTTCGGCGCTTGATGCGCCTTCAGGTACATCGCCACCGCATCCGTATTCAGATCGGCCTTGTAGTGCTCTGCGTCCAACCCCAGCAGCATGTAGCCCACAATGGAGGGCCCCGGGTAATCCTCCACCGGCAGGACAAAGCTCTGGTGCAGATAGTCGCGCAGTTTCACCAGACCGAAAATGTTGCCCTGCACCTGCTGCGCCGCCGTCTTCTCATCCACCGCTAAGCCCTTGCCGCGCGCCAGACCGACCGCCATCGCCGCGAAGCTGTTGTTGTGGCAGGAGGCGCAAGCCGCCTTGGGCATGAAGCTCGCATCGGCCTTCTGGATCAGCGGCAGGCTGCCCTGGAGCGCGCGCTCGATCGTGTTTTCGCGCCGCGACTTCAGCATCGGGCCGCCCTGCGCACTTTCCTTCGCGCCCGCTTTGAGCAGGTATTGCACCACCGGCGTATCGCCGCGCAGTTTCGCCATATCCAGCGGGGTCCATCCGGAATCGCCGCCCTGCTTGTGCCGGTCCCTTGCGTTGAGATCCGCCTTGTGCTCCACCAGAAGTTTCACCACCTCCAGATTCGGTATTTCCGATCCCGCCGCATACATCAGCGGCGTGCGGCCCAGCGGATCGAACGCATTCACGTCCGCGCCCTTATCCAGGAGCATACGGACCGCGGTCACATCGCCCAACCCCGCGACGTTGGTCAGCGCCGTGGTGTAGGCGTCCTTCTCCAGCGGCTTCGCCATCATCAGGGTCAAGCACTTCGCGCAACGGAGCGTGATGGATGCCTCCAGCGCCACTTCGCCCGAATCCTTGGTCTCCGCGCCATGGCTCAGCAGCAGTTCCATGCTGGCGGCATCGGCTGCGGTCGCGGCATCGATCAGGGGCGAAGATTCCACACCGGGATGCGCGTTCGGGTTCACTTTCGCGCCCTTATCCAGCAGCAACTTCACGGTTGCGGAATTGCCGGGACGGCGCGCCGCGATGATCAGGGGCGTGCGCATATCGCTCGAGCGCGCGTTTACGTCCGCGCCATGATTGAGCAGAACTTTGGTCTTCTCCAGATCCGACGCCGCCCACATCAGCGCCGTTGCATTGGCGTCATTCATCCGGTTGGGATCGGCGCCCAGTTTCAGAAGCTGTTCCAGCGTGGCCGCCGGCGCATAGAGCACCGCGTACATGAACGGGGTGGAACCTTCAGGACCGCGCGCGTTCAACAGCTTCGGCTCGGCCATGGCGGCTTTGACGAAGCCCGCCACATCCCCGGCCGGCAGCAGGTTCACCAACGCCACCGCTTTCGGATCGAGAGGCGGAAGATCGAGTTCGTTCGCGAGCGCGTCCGGCCACTCGGCGCCCTGTTCGATCCAGGTCCGGATCGTTGCGACCTGCTCCGGCTTGAGTGGTCCGGTGGGCGGCATCTGCATCCCATAGTCGTTCCCGGAGATGCGGTGGAAGAGAAAGCTGTTATCCGGGCTGCCGGGCACCACGCCCTTGCGGCCCAATACCGCGCTCCTGCGATCTAAACGCAGCCCGCTGGTCTGGACCGCGGGCCCGTGGCATCCCACGCAATTCTGCCGCAGGATGGGCTGCACATCTTTTGCAAAATCGACTTTTGCCGGCGACTGGGCTAGCAGTATCCCAGCGGACAGACAGAGAACGAACGACGGCGGTACAAATCTGAATCCCCTCACATACCCTCCTGAACATAGTGGAACGGTCCGGACGAACGGGCGCAATGCTGGTTCCCAGGCCTGAACTGCGCTATCCGTGACGCGCCATAACCCGAAAGTCCCCGAAGGAAGCTTCCGCTTGAGAGTATTCTACACCGATCCGCCCATGAGAAAGAGACGACTTCGAGCGAGGGCAAGAGCCTAGATCGAGCGCGAGCCCATGGTCATGATGTCCTCGACCTGCATGGCCTCTTTCACCACGAAGGGTTCGCCGTATTTGACGCCGATCAGGTTGCCGTAGAAGCGCGCCACGGCGCCAAGGCGCTCGCGGATCTCCTGCTCTTTGGGAAAGAGTCCGGCGCCAGACTCAGTCTCGCCATACTGCGACGCGTAACTCAACAGGGCCGCCATGCGGCGCTCGAATTGCGCGCTGATATCTACGATGAAGGAAGGCTTCACCTCCGCATAGACGCTGGCATAGAGGATCTTGAACGGGCGGTGCGGTTCGGAGTATTCGTCGAGTTTCTTCAGCCCCGCGAGGAAGCAGGCTTCGAAGCCGATTTCGCTGCAGCGATAGTGATCGGGATGGCGGGCCTCCCAATAGGGCAGAATGACCACTCGCGGCTTCAACTCGCGGATCTTCATGGCAAGCGTGAGGCGCGCGGGCAGGGTATTTTCCAGGCGCGCATCGGGAAAATGAAGGTTGCCGCGCCACTTCACCAGCATCTGTTTGGCGGCGATTTCAGATTCCTCCACACGCAGTTCGGGCGATCCGCGCGTGCCCATATCGCCGGCGGTCAGATCCAGCACGCCGGTGCGGTAGCCCATCTCCGCCATTTTGATCAGGGTTCCGCCGCAGGTCTGTTCCACATCGTCGGGATGTGCCGCGATCGCCAGTACATCCACGCTCATGTGCGCGCCGCCAGTTTCTTCAGAAATTCACTCATGGTCACCCTGTATTTGAACGCCTTGACGCCATTGATCGCAATCACCGGCACTTCGTCATTGTACCGGCGGCGCAGTTCGGCATCGCCATCGATATCGATCTCTTCATAGACAAACCCGGCGCGGGCGCGCGCCTCGAGAATCACCTGCTTGGCCTCATCGCAGAGGCAGCAGCCGACGCGGGTGAAGAGTGTGACGCGCGCGGGCATTTACCAGTTGAGGTCCCGGCGGCGCGAATAGGGGTCGCGCGGCGCCATCACAGAGATGAGGATAATGCCCGCGAGGAAGCCGCCCACGTGCGCCATGAAGGCCACGCCGCCGCCCTCGGAGACGTGCGAATACCCGATGGTGCCGACTCCGTTAAACAGCTGGCTGAAGAACCAGTAGATCAGCATCAGCCACGCCGGCACATCCACCGTGGTGATGAAGATGAAGACGAAGATCAGGGTCTGGATGCGCGAGTGCGGGAAGCGCAGCAGGTAGGCGCCCATGACTCCGGCAATCGCGCCGCTCGCACCCACCATGGGGATGCGCGAGTACGGGCTGGCCAGATACTGCGCCATGCCCGCGGCGGCGCCGCACAGCAGGTAGAAGATCAGGTACTTGGAGTGGCCGAGAATATCTTCAATGTTGTCGCCGAAGATCCACAGGAACCACATATTCCCGAGCACGTGCATCCAGCCGCCGTGCAGGAACATGGAGGTCAACAGACCCTGCAGGCTGAACTGATCCGGCACCAGCCCATAGGCGGCAATAAAATCGTTGCGCGTGTAAGGGTCGAGCGAAATCTCAAAGAGAAACACGAGCAGATTGACGGCGATCAGCAGGGCGGTGATCACCGGTTTGGAGTAGCTCGGCTGTGTGTCTCTTAACGGGAACATTTATTGCGCCGCGCGCCGGGCGAAATCGGTATGGGAGCGGCGCTCGGCCCGGGCCATCAGGGCAGAGACATCGTCGAGGCCGCGGATCCCGCCGCGCGCACCCAGCGCCGTGCAGTTGAGGGCCGCCATGGCATTGGAAAAATTGAGCGCTTCGGGCATCTCCATTCCCTGCAAAACAGCATAACAGAAGGCCCCGTGGAAGACGTCTCCGGCGCCGGTGGTATCCACGCAATTGACCACAAAGGCGGGCGCGTAATGGAAGCGGCCGTTCTCGCGCGCGAGCGCACCGTGCGCGCCCAGCGTCATGGCGGCAACCTTCATGCCGTAGCGTTCCTGAATGATTTCGAGCGCGCGGAAGGGATCGGTCTCTCCCGTCCACGCGGTGGGAAATTCGCTGGAGGCGATCAGATAATCCACGTTCGGCAGCACTTTGTCGAAGCCATGATAGATGGTGTCCACGTCCACGGTGACGGGGATTCCATGGCTCCGCGCAATCTCCGCCGCGCGGGCGACGGCCGGCGTATCATGGCCATCGATGTGGAGCAGGCGCGCGCTCGCAATCATCTCTTCCGTGATCTCCTCGGGGCGCACTTTGAGGGAATCGTCGCGGCGCCACAGGACGGTGCGTTCGCCGGTGGAGCGATCGATGATGATGTAAGCGGTCTGGTTGGGACAGCCGGCGCGGACCAGCACGTGATCGAGGTTGATGCCGGTGCCCTGCAGACTTTCCAGTTGCACTCGGCCGCGCTCATCGTCACCCACGGCGCCGATATATTTCGCGCGCAATCCCAGGCGCGCGCAGGCCACCAGCGCGCTCGCCACCTGTCCCCCCGGACTGAGATGTTCCTCTTCAAAAGGCACCTTCCCCGCATACGCCGGGAAGTGCGGCACAATCAGCATGGTGTCGGTGGCGTTCAGCCCCAGACCTACTACATCGAATTCAGGCACAGACCATATTGTAGTTGGCCGCTGCCCGCTCCTGCTCAGCCGCTGCGAAGGAACTGTGCTTCCTACTGCGTGACCGTGATCTTCGCGGGCAGGCTGGAGACGCTCCCGACCGTCACCACCACGGGTTGCACGCCTACAGCCACTGAGGCGGGAATCTTGAAATTGATCTGGGTGACGCCCACGCTCCAACTCGGCACGCCCAGGAAATCAAGCGCCGGCACCACCACACCGCCCACGGTCACAGTGACCGCCTGCGTGGGTTTGGGCGTGGTCTGGCGCGGGTTGGGCGTGGCGCCGGTGGTGCCGGTGGGGGAGAGCCTGCCATCGCCGGTAATGAACAGGGTGACGGTCTGGCCGCGCGCGCCGCTGCTGCTGGGGTTTACGCTGCCATCGGCGAGGGTGAAAATCCCGGGCGCGGCCGCGGCAATCTGCAGCGGATAGGTCGCGTTCTGATAGGGGTTGCCCACCGTCAAAGTGGCCTTCCCCGCCGTGACTTCGTAGGGGATCTGCACGTTTACCTGATTCGGCGAGACATAGTAGATGGGGGCGACCACACCGTTGATCAGCGCCTGGAATCCGGCCAGGAATTGCGGCAGCGGCACCGTGCCCGCGGCCTGGGCAAAGCTGCCCAACTGCGTGCCATAAATGCTCATCACCATGCCGGGCGCGTACACCTGCTGGCCTGACGCGGTGTTGCTCACGCCGCCGACGGCCAGCGGAACCTCCAGGCCATTGAAGGGCACAATCAGTTGCGTACTCCAGTTCGCGCCGCTCGCATCCACGCCCGCGAAGGCGAGCGTGACATTCTTCGGCGCGGCCACGTTCGCCAGCCCGTACGAAACGGTGACGCGGCTATACGCGGCGATCGTCGCGGTGCCGAAGATGCTCGCGAGTTCCGAGGCGTGGCTGACGCCATCGATGGTGAAATCCGTCAGCGTCGTGCCGACTCCTGCCTCTTCGTTCAAGGTGAGCTTGAAGAGCCAGCGATTCCCGCTGCTATCCGGCTGCGACTGCTGGTATACCGGGTTCTGATCGATCGAGACGGCGACCGCGGAAGTAGTAGCCGGCCGCGCGGCCCAGCCCTTGATCAGGTTGGTGACATCCACCGAACCCAGGCCCGTGGCCTGATCGTAGCCGGCGCCGGCGCTGTAGCCAAAGGCCGCGCCGGGGCAATCCGGCGAACCTGTGACGCAGGGCACGTTGTTGCTCCCCACGGTCACGTCATGGAAGATGCCGGTGGTGGTCTGCGCCAGTTGATAGAGCGCCGGATTGACGTTGCCCAGCCCTGCCTGGCGGATGCTTCCCTGCCCTACCAGATACTGGTTCAACAGCGCGAACATCCCAGCCATCACCGGCGCCGAAACACTGGTGCCGCCCACCGCGCCCGCTCCGCCAGAGTAGAAATAGTAGGGATCGTGATCGGCCGAGGCGCTCAAAGACAGATCGGGCACGTGGCGCCACGAATCGAGCGGCACACCCGGTCCGGTCTGCCACACAGGGCGCGGAAAGTAATGGCTGGTGCCGCCGCCGGACCCGGAGAGCGTACCGTTCTGCGCGGTATCGTTCCAGACCTGCTCGGGAATGTAGCTCACAGCCGAACCGCCGCCCGCCGAATTGCTGTTGGACCAGTAGGACTTGCCGCCTTCCAGGAACTCCGTGCCGCCCATCGCCGTGACTTCGGGAATGGAGGCGGGGACATCCACGGCAAGGCCGTCCTGCGCGATGGTCGCGCCCGAATCTTCGCAATCGCCCGCGCCGGAATCGCCGGATGCGGCGAACCACGTGATGCCTTCCGCATTCGCCTTCTGTACCGCCGCCTGATACACCGGCAGGTCGATCAGGTCGCCCTGTTCGCAGCCGCCGTAACTCATGGTGAGGATCGTGCCCAGCTTCTGATCCACGGCATAGTAGGCGGATTGCCACACGTCGGTGGAATAGACGAAGACGATGTTGGCATTTCGCGCCACCGCGCCGGTCCACTCGATATCGAGATGCGATTCATCAACATCCCCAGGGCTGATGCCTGGATTCTTCCCCACCAGCACTTGCGTCAGATTGATCGCGCCCAGATTGAACTTGGTGCGGAACTGCGCGACGTCTGTGGCGCGGATCTGGCTCTGCCCCACCACGATGATGCTCTGCCCTTCCCCGTGAATGCCCGCCGCGTACATGGGCGCGACGTTGTAGATGGTGGCGATATCGTCGGGTGCGATTTCATGTCCGCCGCCCACGGTATAGGCGGGGCGTTTCAAACGCGGCTTGAGGCGAAAATCGTGCAGTCCGCTCATGCCGGCGACGAGGTTCGCGAACTCGGCGGGAATCGCCGGATCGGCCGCATTGGCGAAGTGGGCCTCGCCATTCACGCGATAACGGTGGATAGACGTCCGGAAGGCGCTCCCGACCTGCGAGGCGGTGCCGCTGAAAGTGAGGAACGTGCGGCCGCGCGCGACATAGTCCACCGTGAAACCTTGCGCCTCCAGCCATGCCCGCAATTTCGCGACCTCCGCCGCCGACGCGCCGAAGCGGTCGGCATACTCTTCGGGCGTGAGCCAGCGATGGTAGTTGGCGGAGCTGGGGTCCTGCTGCTGCGCGAGCAGACGCCCGAGATCGGCGTGTTGCGCCGCCGAAGGGCGAAGATGGAGCGTTATGCCGGGAAGCGCAAACGAACCCTCCACAGCGCCACGATCATTCGCGTCGGTCGCGAATCGATGTACCCGTCCCGCCATCACAACATGGTCCGCCTGGGCATGCAGCGCCACCCCAACTAATCCTAAGAGGAATCCCCGGAACCAAGGCATCATTCATTCAGATGCGGCGCGCAGGCGGATGGTTTCCATGCCGCCGCCGCACCTGACAATCCTCCCAATTTTCTGCTTGACAGCGGAATCCGTCAATGCTAAATTTCCAGCATGATGCTAAATTTCCAGCACAAGGACGGCCGGTGAGCACCGCACCCGAACTGAGCCGTCGCGAGCGGCAGATCATGGACATACTTTACCAGCGCGGCAAGGCTTCGGCCACCGATGTCCGCGAATCCATGGACGCCGCGCCCAGCTACTCCGCCGTGCGCGCCATGCTTCGCATTCTGGAAGAGAAGGGGCACGTCAAGCACCAGGCGGAGGGTTTGAAGTACGTGTACGTCCCCACTGTGGCGCGCGACAAGGCCAAGCGTTCGGCCGTCAAGCACGTGATGGAGACGTTTTTCAACGGGTCCCCGGAACAGATTGTGGCGGCGCTGCTGGACGTAGCCTCCACCCGCTTGACCCCTGGTGAACTGGATCGTATGTCTGCAATGATTGAACTGGCCAAGAAAGAAGGAAAAACCAATGGTTAACTTCACCGCATCGGCCTGGCCGATTCTGGTAAGCGCGGCGCTCAAAAGCACCCTGGTGCTGAGCGCGGCATGGCTCCTCACCCTCTGCCTGCGCGGGCGTTCCGCGGCTGCGCGCCACATGGTCTGGACGGCCGCCGCGGCTGCGCTGGTCGCGCTGCCCCTTCTCACGGCAGGCCTTCCCGTGCTGCACCTGCCGCTGGCGAACGCCCTGCTTCCGGCCGATCCGGGCCTGACCTTCCGCGCCACCGCGACCGAAGCCCGCGCCCTCAACGGCGGACATGCGGCCGCGATCGCCGCGATTGCCGCACCCGCCGCCGCGCAGAGCGGCACGACCACCCCGACCTTCACGCTTGATCCGAAAGGCGCGCTGCTGACTCTGTGGCTGGCCGGGATCGCCTTCAGCCTCGCGCAGATGTTCGTGGCCGCGCTGGCCCTGTGGCGCACCCGCCGCCGAGCCAACGCTTCACCGGATGCTCCCCTCGCCGGCACGCTGGCGAACTCCCTGGGAATTGCGTCGCCCGTCCGCATTCTGGAAACGTCCACTGGCATGCCGATGACCGCCGGCATTCTGCGGCCCACAATCTTCCTGCCGCGCGATGCACGCTCCTGGAGCCAGGAACGCCGTCGCGTGGTGCTGCTCCACGAACTGGCGCACGTGCGCCGCGGCGATGCGGCCACGCACATTCTGGCGCGCACCGCGCTGGCGCTGCACTGGTGGAATCCGCTCGCCTGGACGGCCTGGCGCGGCTTCATCAAAGAACGCGAATGCGCCGCCGACGACCTGGTGCTGACCGCCGGCGCCCCCGCCGCGGATTACGCCGGGCACCTGCTTGAAATCGCGCGCACGTTCCAGCCGCAGCCGGCCACCGCAGCGGCCGCGCTGAGCATGGCGCGCCGCTCGCAACTGGAAGGCCGCCTCGTCGCCATCCTCGATGCGCGGATTCCCCGCCGCCAGCAGAGCCGCGCTGCCCTCGCCGCCGCTGCAGTGGCCGCCATTCTGCTGATGTCGCCGCTGGCCGCAGTCCGCGCGCAATCGCAGGCCGAACAGAACGTGCCGCCGGATGTGGAGGCGACCATCCTCGCCGCCAACGCGCAGAAGAGCCACGAGACCCTCGACCGCGCCGCCGTCAGCTACGAGCAACTCCGCAAGTTCGCCGACGCGCAGAAGCTGCGCGAAGCCGCCCTCGCCATGGCGGAGAAACTTGCCGGACAGAAATCGGCCGAATACGTAACGGCCCTCGTGAATCTCGGCGACCTGGCCGTCAAACGCCGCGCCAATCAGGAAGCCATCGACTACTACTCGAAGTCCACCGCGCTGGGCGATCGCGCCGAGAATTACAAAGCCCTGATGTTCCTGGGACGCAGCGCCTTCCGGCCCAATATGGTCGCCGCCACCGCTGTTCCGAAAGCACCGGCCGCCGAAGCCGCTTCCACCACCCCGCAGCCTCCCCCCGAGCCCGGACAGGTCAACCTCCGCGCCAACACCAACCTCGACGGAACCGCCACCTCGCCCGCAGCCAACGCCAACAAACCCGGCGAGGCCCTGCAGCAGTTCACAAAGATAGCCAAGCCCTCTGCTCTTCCGCCGGTCGATCTGGACAAGGCCTACGACTACTTCCAGCGCGCCCGAAATGTCGCGAAATCAGGCAACGATATCGGCACCGCGATGACGTGGATGGCGCTGGTCCGCGAAGTCCAACCGGGAGAAAGCGCCGCGGCCGAGAGCCTGTACCGCGCCGCGCTCGCCATCGAAGACCCCGACTCCACTATC
>CAIRBY010000041.1 GCA_903876865.1 uncultured Acidobacteriia bacterium | reverse complement strand
CGTTCCCGCCCCACGCCCCCAAAGACCATCGCTCCGAAGCGTCCGCAGCCGATCGGCAGCGCCTCGTTCCAGTCCGCTGCCGGCTGCCGGTACCACAGCCGCACATCCTCGCCGGTGGAAGCAGCGGCGGGAGCACCAGTGCCTAGCGGTGCAGCGAGCGCTGCTGCCGCCGTTGTTCGCAGAAACGATCTTCGCGTCGCAGGCATCGGTCCTTCCGGTCGTCCTCCCATGAATCTGCTCCGGCTACACTTATGGTCGCGCAGCCGGAGCCCGGTTTTCACCGCGCGTTAGAACGTCATCTTCAGCGCGAACCGGAACTGCCGGTCGCCGCTCGAAGCGGAGATGATGCCGAGCGACGAGCTTCCCACCGTTGCCGACGGGTTGGAGAAGATCGGCGAATTGGTGAGGCCAAAGCCCTCGGCCTTGAACTGCAGCTTAACCGATTCCCGGATCGCGAACGTACGGAAAACGCTGGCGTGCAGGCTGAACAGTCCGGGTCCGCGCAAAATGTTGCGCCCGGTGTTGCCGAACGCCACTCCCGTCACGGCCGCAAATGCGTTGGGGTCGAAATACGGCGCGCCCGGACCGTGGCCACCCAGGATCGCCACGTCGGGAAGCACCTGATTAGCGGTCTGGGAGTTGCCCGGCGAATTCAAGGACGTTGCCGAAGCGCTCACCGAAAACGGAGTCCCGCTCTCGCGGCTGAGAATCCCGTTGACCTGCCAGCCGCTCGCGATCCGCGAGGCGAAGCCCTGTCCGAACAGGCTCTTGCCTTTGCCCATGGGGAGCGCATAGGTTCCGTACAGTTGGAAGTTATGGGTGCGGTCGTAGCCGGCAAGCGCGTAGTTCCGGTATTGCACAGGCCCCCAGTTCCAGGTCAGGGCGCTGCCTTCTTCGTTATCCACCGCGCCCAGCGATTTCGAGAAAGTGTATGCCACCCCGAAGTTCGCGTTGGCCACGCGATGCGTCGCGCGGACCTGCAGGGAGTTGTATCTGGAGCCATCCACCGGCACCAGGGCGGCGATGGCGTTGGTGTTGCCCCACAGCTTGTTGAGCGGTTGCCCGGCGGTCCCGCCTCCCGGAGGCGCCGCATTGATGTTCACCGCGCCGTTGGGGCGGATGTCACTGGTTGCCACATACCCCGCCTGGAAGCTGTATCCTTTGCCCAGATCGCGCTGGAACGTGATGTTGTAGGATTCCGCGTAGCCGCGTCGGTACGGGTTCGCGTAGGTCCATGCAGTGAAGTTCGAGGGCAGCACCACCGTGGCGCCAGTGAGATTCGGCCCCACGAAGCCCGGGATGCCGGTCACGAAGTTACCCGCCGCGGAATACGTATTCGCGCCAGTGTACGTGGCGGACATCACTTCCGGATACGTCTGCACGTTGTTGCGGAAGGCCTCCGGATTGGTGTTGATGCCGAAGCCCGCGCGCACCACAGTCTTCTCATCCAGGCGATACGCAATGCCCACGCGGGGTGCGAAGTACCCGTGGCCGGTGTCCACGTTGTTGCCGGTCAGGTGCACCAGGTTGGTCGTTGGGTCATACTCAATTCCGCCGATGCCGTGCTCGGCATGGCCGTAGGGGAAGGCCTCGTAGCGAACTCCGTAATTGACCGTGAGTTTTCGGCTGACCTGCCATTGATCGCGCACGTAGAACGCGAAGTTGTTCTCGTACAGCGCCGCCGGGTTGATGTACTGGTAGGAGTGCGCCATGGTGGTGGGCAGTCCCAGCAGGAAGTCTCCCCAGGCGTTGTAGGTGGTGGGAGAGGCGCCGCCGCTCAAAGCCGTCAAGCCGCCCGTGAAGGTGAGCGTGCCGCGCAGGCTGCCGGCGGCGTTGGCTTGCAATTGCACGATCGCGAAGTGGAATAGCTCCCCGCCGAAGCGTATGCTGTGCGACCCTTTCACCCAACTGAGATTCGCCGAGTAGACGTAGAGGCTGTCGCGGAAAAGGAACGGGCTCGATTGCGAGGTGTTGCCCAGCGACGAGAAGCCGCTGATCGTAAAGTTCGGATACCCGCCCTCGAACCAGCTGTGGCCGTTGGTGCCGGGAATTCCCAGTACATCCGAGCCGTAGTTCTTGCCGATATCGTCGCCGGTGGTGCCCAGGCGCATGCGCGTATAGCCGATGTTGGCGTCCAGCAGCAGCGTGGGCGTGATGATGTAGGTGCCGCCGAGCGAGACGCTCTGCACCCGGCCCGAACTGGTGCCGGGCTGACCGCCATCGATCGCGCCTCCGCCCAGCAGGCCGAAGGGCGACGGATCGACCACCGCGCTGGGCTGGATGCTGTAGCGGCCGAAGACCGAGACCTTCTGGCTGGGGTTGTAGTTGATCTTCATGTCGATCTTATCGCGGGTGAAGGCCACATTCCCCGCGGCGAAATAGTTGTTGGAGAGGCCCGTGCCCGGGAGGTTCGGCTCCGGAATCAGCCCGATCACTTTGGCGGAGGCGGAGGTGATATAGGAGGAGGGAATCACATTGTTCGGGAACGGCGTGCGGCCGGTGCCGTTCGCCGCACCCGTCGCCTGATCGTAAATCGTCGTGCCGGTCCCGGCGAAATTCCCCTGGCGGATCGCATCGGTCGCGACCGTCAGCGTCTTGTTGGCCGCCTGCCGCCGTTCGGTGCGCTCCCAATCGGCGAAGAAGAAGAGCTTGTTCTGCTTGATCGGTCCTCCCACGTCGAGTCCAAACTGGTTGACGATGTTCTTCGGAAGGTTAGGAGCATAGTAAAACCAGTTGCGCGCCTTGAAAGCGCTGTCCGTGTTGTACTCCCACGCGCCGCCGTGAAGCCGGTTGGTGCCGCTCTTGAGGCTGACGTTGATCGCCGCCCCGGCCGCAATGCCCTGCTCCGCGTCGAAGCTGTTGGAAACCACGTTGACGGTCTGCACCGCCTCCGAGGGCGGAATGTAAGCGGCCTGCGATGGCAGCCACGGGTAGATGTCGCTGGCGCCATCCAGTTTCATGTTGTGGCCGGTGTTAGTCAGCCCGTTGACGTTGAATACCATGCCCTCCGAGGGGCTCGCCGCCGTGGAATTGCCCACTGCCGGCGGTGAAAAACCGGGGATGGTCACGAAGATACTCTCGAAGTTCCGGTCGCCGAGCGTGCCGCTGATCGGCAGATCCGCGACCTCCTGCTCGGAAACCTGGACGTTGACGTCCGCCCGTTCGGTCTGCAGCACCGCCACGGCGTCCGCCGCTACCGTGATGCTCTGCCCCATCTCGGCAACCTGGAGTTGCACATCCACCCGGCGGACGGCGTTTTCCACCACCTGAACGCCGGAAGTGATCACGCTGGCGAATGCCTTCGCGCTGATCGTGAGCTTGTAGGTGCCTGCCTGGACGTCCTGAATCTGGAAAACGCCGCGTTCATCGGTTGTAGTCTGTTTCGCAATACCGGTGCCCGTGTTGATGGCGTCCACTTTGGCGTTTGGTACCGCTGCGCCGGTCTTGTCCGTTACGTTCCCGGTCAGCGACCCGTAAAGGACCTGGGCGGAGAGGATGTTCGGCATGCAGCACAAGCCGAGGAGGAGGGTGAGGATGGAGAGCGTTCGCTGGTTCGACATGGATAACCTTTTTTACGCGACTTTGGAATTCCGAAGGCCTGAATTCCGCTACCAATGGCGGTGAGACCTCCGAGCTCTTGAAAGCATGGAGTTACCGTTGACTGCCCCTGGTACAGTCAGATTAAGCGCGGTGAGGTGGAATGTCAAGCGCTTGAGTTGACAATTCTTTACAGATTTTACGAATTTATGGCTGATTACGCCGAACTTAAGCGCTCATATGGTCTTTGATGCGGCTAGAAGCTCAACAGCACCTGCCAGATATAGAGGTAGGCGAGCCCTTCGGCTTCGTTCCAGATCCGCTCGGCAAGGAAGGGATCTCCCACGATCGGCGGCAGTTCCTTCCGCTTCTCTTCCCACGGGAAGCAGATGCCGGGGCGGGGATTCGGCGCGGTGACCCACCCGGGCAACCCGGGTGTCGCCACCGGCGCCGGCCATGGACGGGACACTCCAGAGGGAGAAGACGGCGAACGGTAGACGCCGTATTCCAGCGTGGCGTCCGTCATCGCCTGCAGGTTCTCGATGGTGGCGTCGTTCTGAATGATCGCGCTGGCATCCATGAGGTAGCCGCCCTCGGCGCCGATGCTCTCGATCAGTTTGCGGCAGTGCGCCTTCACTTCCTCCGGGCTGCCCATCATCAGCAGGGAATTGGGTACGCCGCCGGACAGGCAGAACTTCTTGCCGAGGATTTCGTGCGCGCGTTGGGGGTCGTCGCGGTCGATGTGGTAAATGATCGACCCCGCCGGCAACTCGGCGAAGCGTTCCAGATGCGCGCCCCATTTGCCCTCGGCGTAAAAGAGCGTCTGGTTGCCCTGCGCCCACAGCGCCTCCACGATCGGCCGCAGCGTCGGCCAGAAGATGGTCTCGAAGTGCTCGCGGGAGATGAACGGCACGCAGCCCCGGTGCATCCAAATGGGGATGGGGATCTGCCGCTCCGGGTCCGCGCCCGTCAGCGCCAGATAAGTGAGGTGTGGCATCAGCGCCTCGCACGCTTTCAGCACCTTATCCGGCATCTCCATCAGGTCGAACGCCAACCCGATGTAGCCGCGCAGTTTGTCCGCCAGAATATCCAGCGGCGCCTTCAGAATGCCGCAGATGGAAGAGACCGTACCGCACTCGCGCCGCATCCGCTCGATCTGTGGCCCGAAGGCGTTGAAGTAGCTGAGCATCGACATGCCGCCCTTGACGAAGGAGAGATTGTTCCGCATCGTCGCCGGCTGCCCCTTCGGGCTGATCTCGGTCGATACGCGCGGCAGCCACGTCTCGTAGAGGAAGCGGACCGGGTCGGCGATCAATTCGTCGTACTCCTCGCGCTTCATGAACGCCGCATCCTCGGCTGGCTCGCGGTATTGAAACCCCACTTCGGGACCCACGTCGATGCCGGGGATCCCGTAGTAACGCAGGCCGATTGCTTGCGTCAGCCCGGTCCACACATAGACCATATTGGGCACCACCGCGTCCCACTCGAAGTGGTTGCAGCACTGGATCACGGCGTCGAACGCCTTGTTGTAATCGTGCGTTACCTCCTGGCAGGTGTAGCCGGCGTAGCGCGCCGTGATCTCCGCCGCGAACGGCCGCAACGGGACGCGGTCCGGCATACCATTGCGCATCGCGGTGACGTAGCGCTGCAAACGCTCCGCATAGAGTTGATCGGGCGGTTTCTTCATGTCAGGGCCTCGGCGAATCGGGGACAACCGGGCTCCGCGCACTGCAATGGCTGTGAGTCTTCCACATAGCGGAGTAACGGGTCATCTGATCTGCAATTGTAGCGGCGGGCGGGCTCCGCCGGGGGATGCCGTGGGGCTTATTTAGGCTGCTCGTGGCAGTACGAGCACTCCAGGCTGGCCTTTTTGGTGCGATGGCAGTTCATGCAGCCCGCCATGTTGAGATCCACTTCCTTCGCGAGTTGATCGCGCTCGGCCACCGGACCGTGACACTCCTGGCAGGTATTCCCCTTCTCCAGGTGCGAGCGATGGCTGAAATCCACGAAGGTGGGAATCGCGTACACGCGCACCCACGGCAAAGGGGTTCCGCTTTTGGCGGCAGCCGCGAGGCGCTGAATGGCGGGGCTCTCGGTCTTGATGCTGGAGTGGCAATCCATGCACTTCGCCGGAGCCACGAAGGTCATGGTCTCGCCCGGGTCCGGATTGGGATGGCACATTTTGCACGCCAGTTTCATCGTGCCGGCATGCACCTTGTGGCTGAAGGGCAGCGGTTGCGCCGGCGCGTCCGCGCCCCACACGGACGCGCTCAGCGCGCAGAGGAGCAGCGGCAGGAATCGCAGGCTCATATGTTGCGTTGCCGCATCTGCTCCGCGCAATGTTCCGAAGCCCGCATGGCCAGAGCCAGAATCGTCATGGTCGGGTTCTGCCACCCGCAGGTTACGAAGGAGGCGCCATCCACCACGAACAGGTTCTTCACATCGTGGCTCTGGCAGAACTTGTTCAGCACGCTGGTCTTCGGATTGTCGCCCATGCGGCAGGTTCCGAGTTCGTGAATGCTGTAGCCGGGCGGGTTGAAGCGTTCGGTCCGCGAAATGGTGGGCCAGCCGGCTTCGTGAAAGAGTTCCTCGATCGTATCTGCGGCGTCCTTGGCCAGGTTGAGCTCGTTCTGGCTGTCCTTCGCGTTAATGTGCAGCACCGGAATCCCGTAGGCGTCCTTCACATCCTTATTGATGCGCACGTGATTCTCAAAGCGCGGCACGCGTTCGCCGTAGATCCCGCCGGAAACGCACGCGCCCGCGTAGCTATCCACTTTGGCCTGCAACTCCTCCCCGTACGATGCGAAATACTCGGGGTTGGCATTGCCGCCGCTGCTGATGCGCACGCAGTAGCCCTTGATGAAATTGCGCTTCTCGGTTTTCTTCAGGTTGCGGAAGCGCGGCATGAACGTGCTCCCGCCCATCAGGCCCTGCGGCGCCTTGCCGTTCATCGCTTCGGGCACAGACGCGACCACATTGATGCCGTAAATCTGATCGATCAGGTAGTGGCCCATCACGCCGCTGGAGTTGCCGATGCCGGAATTCAGCAGCAGCCGCGTACTCTCCAGGCAGCCGGCGGCAACCACCACCACGCGCGCCTTCACATGCATCTCGCGCCGAGAGTGGCGGTCTACGAAATGCGCGCCATTGGCCAAGCCCGTCTTCTTATCCGTCGTGATTTCGCGCACGATCGCGTTGGGCACGATGTCCAGTTTGCCGGTGGCAAGCGCGCCGGGCAGCAGCAGGTTGATCGAACTGGCCAACCCGTTCTGGCCCTGCGCCGAACGGCCCTTGGAGCAGCCAATGCCGCGCTTCGTGGCCAGGTCGATCACCTTCTTGATGGTCTGGCTGTCGGCCGGATAGTTGGTCTCCACGAAATTCCCGTCGGGAAATTGCGGCCAGCCCTCCTTGCGTCCCGCGACCTTGAACACGCCCTCGACGCGCGTGTAATAGGGGTCCAGATCAGCGTGGCTGATCGGCCAATTGTCGCCGGTGCCTTCCAGGTCCGCGGCTTTGAATTCGAAATCGCTCAGCCGGAAGGACTCGCGCGCCCAGAACAGCGAGCGCCCGCCCACCAGACGCACGCGCACCCAGTTGTAGGGCTTATCGGCGTCGTAGGTGTAGGGAACCTCGCGCTCGTCCACCCACTGATTGGCGTTGTACTCGGTCGCCTGGTAGATGTGCGGATGCCGCCCCGGTTCGCCGAAGCCGCGGTAGGGGAGTTCGTAGACCGGCTTGGCAACGCGGTCGCGGGCGAAATCCGCCTGCGGTCCGGCGTTCAGCATCAGACATGAGATGCCCTTCTCGGCCAGGATATTCGCGGCCATTCCGCCGGAGTGGCCGGAGCCGACAATCAGTACATCGTATTCTTTTGCGGCCATGAGTTTACCCTTTCACCGGATCTATGGGCAGCCAGTAAAGCCCGATCCCGCCGCCGAAACCACGGCCCCTGCGGCCCGAGTTCGCATTGGCGGCTGCCCATTCCCGCGAGTTCTGCGTCGCGGTGCGGAAATCGCGCTGGGCCTGTGCAATGAAGCGATGCGCCGGTTCCTTGGGCAGATCTTCCACCCAGGGAATCACGCTCAACAGCGGTCGCAGGATGGCATCCGCCTGCGTGGCGTTCAGCTCCGCGAAGGGGACTTTGAACTGCTTGGCCGCTTGCGCATTGAGGGCGTTCAACCCGTCCCGGTAGAGCTTCTGGCTCTCCGCGGGTGAGACACTCAGCAGGAAATCGAGGAACTCCGGCGCTCCCGCCTCCAACGCACCAGGTTTGCCGGCCAGCGGCGGCGCCAGCAGGCTGCCGAGCTTCTTCAGTGCCGCGAATTGAGCGGCGTTGCAGAATACCGGCGCGACCGGTTGAGCGGCAAGGTCCGCGGCTACGGTCTGGAGCGGCGGGTCCGCGGGGCCGGTGCGTCCGAAGGGGCCGCCTGGAGGAGCCGCCTGGGGAGCCGGAGCCGGAGGAGCCGCTTGCTGCGCCACCAGCGGCACCGCCGGAGCCGCGGCCAGAGATTGGATGAAGCGTCTACGTTTCATGGACGTCCTCTTTTCACGTATGAGCCCTTCGATTATACAAGGAGGCCGGAATTCCGCATGACTCGCAAGAGCCGGGACGAGTCGTTAACACTCCCGTATTGTTTTTGTAACTGAAATGTAATCTAATACGACCATGAGGTTCCGGCTTCAGGCGTCGATAAGGGTCAGTGTGCACCCCCTCCTCGTCTGCCTCCTTGCCTTGTCCGCCTTTCCTCTCGGCGCCGTGAAGTTGCAGATTCTGGAAGGCCGCCCGATTGTGGACGGTGTCTACGTCAACGGCTCCGGTCCCTACCGGTTCCTCATCGACACCGGCTCCAACGTGAACCTGATCGAGACCGGGTTGGCGCGCAAGATCGGCATGATCCCCACCTTTCACGTCGAACTCGCATCCACCGCCGGTAACCCAACGGCCAAACTCCTGACACCCGGAACGGACGGCAATCAGATAGAGCTCGGCGCGGTGAAGGCAGGCGGGCAGAAGTTCCTGATCTCCAGCCTGGTGGCCATCCACCACCTGTCGCCCGGAATCCAAGGCGTCCTGGGGCAGTGGTTTTTCTCCGGCTTCGATTACATCCTCGACCTGCGCGCCAAGCGGCTCGAATTCGGCAAGCAGGAACGCGCCGGCACCCGCAGTCCGTTCACGATGATCAACGCGCGCCCGGTTGTTGCCACCAGCCTCGGCGATCTGGCGCTGGATTCGGGGAGCGCCAGCCTCGTGCTTTTCGGAATCCAACCGGATCCGGACTCGGACCCTCGAACGGAACTGCGCACGCTCAGCGGTTCCCAGCGCGTCGGCATGGTTTCGGGCCGGCCGCTGAT
>CAIRBY010000040.1 GCA_903876865.1 uncultured Acidobacteriia bacterium | reverse complement strand
GCAGCACCCTGACGGCGCATGGCCCGACTCTCCCGCCCGATCCGTGGGCCGGCAGCGGCGGCAGCGGTAGCACCCTGACCGCACATGGCCCGACCCTTCCCCCCGATCCGTGGGCCGGTAGCGGCGGTAGCGGTAGCACCCTGACCGCACATGGCCCGACCCTTCCCCCCGATCCGTGGGCCGGTAGCGGCGGTAGTGGCAGCGGCAGCACCCTGACGGCGCATGGCCCGACTCTCCCGCCCGATCCGTGGGCCGGCAGCGGCGGTAGCGGCAGCACCCTGACCGCGCATGGCCCGACTCTCCCGCCCGATCCGTGGGCCGGCAGCGGCGGTAGCGGCAGCGGCAGCACCCTGACCGCGCATGGCCCGACCCTCCCGCCCGATCCGTGGGCCGGCAGCGGCGGTAGCGGCAGCGGCAGCACCCTGACCGCACATGGCCCGACCCTTCCCCCCGATCCGTGGGCCGGCAGCGGCGGTAGTGGCAGCGGCAGCACCCTGACGGCGCATGGCCCGACTCTCCCGCCCGATCCGTGGGCCGGCAGCGGCGGCAGCGGTAGCACCCTGACCGCTGTTTGACCCCCGAAAGCGGAAAACTTCCGCAAATCTATCGCCCGGCTGAGAAAAACCGTAGCCGACAGGCCTAGAATTAGTACTGAATGAAGTTAGCAATCCAGGTCGGACTGTATCTGGCTGGCCTATCGTTGGATGTCCTGATCCTGACCGTGCTCCTGCGCGGCCAGTGGAAACGCTACCCCTTCGTATTCCTGTACCTGATCGCAGACTTCCTCACCACGGTTGCGGAAATGCCCGTCAGTCTGGGCCTCATCGTCGCTAGACCCCACAGCCTCCTGGATGATGTCTATTGGATCGACGAACGCATCATCCAAATGCTGGTCTATCTTTTGGTGATCAGTCTGGTATACCGCGCCACCGTCCAATGGAAGCCCCGCCGCACCATCCTGGCCGGCGTCATCGGCGGCTCGATTCTCTTCTGGGGCGTCTCTTTTCTCATCTACTTCAATCCAGCGGCCGAGACCGGCCAGTGGATGACCCCGTGGATGCGGGACATGAACTTCTGCACCATCTTCCTCGATCTGGGCCTCTGGGGCGCCCTCATCGGCGCCCGCCAGAAAGACTTCAAACTGCTCATGGTCACCGGCGCCTTGGGAATCCAATCCACTGGTAACGCCATCGGCGACGCCCTCAGACTCATCTCCCACTCCCTCGCCGAACCGACCGCCTATTTCATGGTGTTCGCCAACCTGACGTGCCTCTACATCTGGTGGCGCGCCTTCCGAATGCCCGACGTCCCACCCTCTTCCCGCCCCCACCCCGTCGCGGCGCGGACTTCGGGTTCCAGGTCACAAAGTCAAAATTAGAAAAGTCAAAATTAGAGAAGTCCAAACAAAAAACGAGGCGGATTTTGTGGGTCCGCCTCGCCAAGTACTTCCCGGCCTCAAAAGCTGTTGCGCTGACTCTCTACGCTTACTGTTTGACCGTTGCCGGTTCCGGCGCGGCCGCGTCTCCCGTGGGGTTGGCCGTGCTGGTCGTGCTCGCGGTGAAGACCTTCACTTCGACGCGGCGGTTCTTGGCGCGCGCCGAGCGATTGGCTGCTTCATCCACCGGACGCAACTGGCCCAGGCCGATCATGTGGATGCGGAACACAGGTACGTCATACTTGGTCACCAGGAACTGCACCACCTGTTCGGCGCGGCGGCGGCTCAAGGTCTCGTTGTAAGCCTTCGACCCCGTGGAATCGGTATAGCCCTCGACCACGACGAAGAAGCGCCGGTCGTTCTTCACGGCGGCTGCGATCTTGGAAAGGTCGTCCTTGCCATTGCCGTTCAGCGTGGACTTGTTGAAGTCGAATTGCACGGCTACCTGCGTCTGCATCTTGTAGTCGTCCAGGTTGGCGACCACCGCGCGCAGGCTTTCCAGCGCTTGCGCACTCTGCTCGCCGACTTGGTTGGCCCGGTTCATCGCGTCGGTGGCGTGCTGATCGGCCAGTCCGGCGTGCTGATCCGCCGCTCCGGCACGACGGTCGGCTGCCGCAGCGCTATCCTGCGATACGCGGATCCCGTCCTGAGCCCGGGCGTCTACCTGCTTGACTTGGTTCCGTGTCTCGTCAATCTGTTCGCCGTTCCGCTTGGTCTGCTCGCCGACCTGGTCCACTTTGGCCTGGATCGGTGCGGTGGTGTTGCGGACATATTTCTTGGTTGCGCATCCACCCCAGAGCAACGTCATGGTCAAGATGCTGGTGGCAGCTAGAAAAGCTCTCATAAATTTCACAAACCTCATGCTCTCCTAAAGCAATCCGTTTGCCAACTTATAAGATGACCATTGTCAATTGTTTACGGAGAATCTAAGGCCGCAGTCGCTGCGGTTGGATGTAACCCTTACACCGTCCTGGAAAATTCTACGGGGATCGGGCCGGCCGTCGCGGAGCCTGCTATTTCAGCTTCTCGACCCAGTTCGTGAGCACCGTGATGGGCGCGGCGCTCGTCCATTCCAGCGGCAGATTGAAAATGAAGCGCTGCCCGTCGGGTGCCACGTCATAGAGGTTCCAACTGCCGGGGGTGGGCCGGGTCTGAAACAGCATCTGTGGTGGACCTGCATCGATGCCGCCATCGCCACTCGTGTGAATCGCCACCGCGTTGAGCTTGCCTTCGCTGGTCAGGTAAAAGAGTTCGTTCCCGTCGCCGCGCCAGCGCGGCAGTCCGCCTCCGCCCTTGGACACCTGCCAGAGCCGCTTGGTGCCGTTGCTCAGACCGTCGAAAGACTGCACGTAGACTTCATTGTGCCCCGAGACATCGGATTGATAGGCCAGCCACTTGCCGTTTGGCGAGAGCGCGCCGAACGCCTCGGCTTTCACCGTGTCCACGATCGCGCCGGCCCGCCGGTCGCCGAAGCTGAAGCCCCAGATATCGGTATGCGTCGGGTAGTTCGGATCCCCAATATTGAAGAGTACGTACTTGCCGTCGCGCGACCAGTCGGTCGGGTACTTGGAGAGTTCGCTCTTGTAGATCAGTTCCGCCTTGCTGCCTGGCAGCGGGGCGCGGACGAAGAGATCGTATGCCGCATCCTGTTTGGCGAAGTAGACAAGCTTGGTCCCATCGGCGGACCAGACCGGCGCACCCTCGTGCTGCGGGCCATCGCTGATCTGTTCGGAGGCGCCGCTCACATCCAGCAGCCACAGGTGCGCCGGGCCGGCGTCTTTCGGGGCCTTCGCCAGCGCGGCGCGGTTGCCATCGGGCGAAATCCGCGGCGGACCCCACGTGCCCGGCTGTCCGGAGACGGAAATCTGTTTGCCACTGCGATCCAGCCACACCATCTGGCGCGTGGGCTGCCCTACGCCCTGATACACCAGCACCCCGGTGGCGGAGGCCGAAATCGGAGCCAGCGAGAGGCTGCGCACCGCGCCAATCTCGTTGCCGAGCGTGAAGGGTTCGCCGGTCAGTTCCAGTTTGCCCGCGTGGAAGGGCACGGAGATCAGGTCGCGTTCGTTGATGTAGAGCAGGTGGCCGGTCTTCGGCGACACGGCGGAATCCGGGGAATAGACCGCGTTGGTCTGGCTCGCGAACAGGCGGTGGTACTCGGGCGGATTCAGCGTGCCCACGAAAACTCCGGACGTCTCCGCCAGATCCGTCTGCTGGTAGAAGAGGAAATGGTCGCCCCCGGGCAGGAACTGCGGCCACAGGTTCGCGCGCTCTCCCTTGCTTTCATCCAACTTGAGGGCTACTTGCGGTTTGCCGCCGTTGGCGGGGATGCGGAAGAAGCCACTCGACAGACTCGGGGAGAAGAGGATGGTCCCATCCGTGTTCCAGGCGCCGCCGCCCGGGGACGCTTCCGCGTCACAGAGGTTCTGCGGCGCACCGCCGGTGATCTTCACCTTCTTCAGATAGCGTCCGGCAAAGAACGCGACTTCCTGACTGTCCGGCGCCCAAAACGGCGCCGATGCGCCTTCCGAACCCTCGACCACGCTAGCGTGCAGCGCATCCAGCGGACGCAGCCACAGCATCCGCTTGCCCTCCGGCCCGATCGCCGAAAACGCCAGGTAGCGGCCATCCGGAGATACCGAAGGCATGCCGGGATAGCTCGTGTTCTCAGGCGGAGTTACGGCGAATTTCAGCACCACCGGCGCGGCGGGCCGGTGCAGCAGCAGCGCGGCGGCGCCCAGGGTCGCAGCCATGGCGAGCACGGCGATGCCGATCGCCAGCACCCGGCGCTTGCGGCCGCTCCCGGAGACCAGTCTCTGGCCCTGCTCACTATATGTAGCGATTGTGGGCCGTGGCGCCTCGGGCGCACGGATCCGGCGGGGCGGGGGAGCGCTCACCGGGAGCGGGGCCGGCCGCATCGGTCTGCGCCGGGCGGCGAGCGAGGTCCGGTTACCTGAGCGGCCCACCAGCTTGAGTTCGATTACCGCATTCTGTAAGCGTTGGCGGCGCCGTGCCGGGTCCTTCTCCAGGCAGCTCGAAATCACGCCTTCCATCGCCGCGTGGGAGCGCGCATGTGCCACCAATGGCGCCGGATTCTGCGTCAGAATCCGCTGGCTGAGTTCCGTGCCCGTGCCCGGGAAGGCGCGATTTCCACTGACAATTTCATAGAGCAGCGCGCCATAGGCAAAAATATCGCTGCGCGCGTCCGCTGGTTCTCCGCGTAGCTGTTCGGGAGAGCGAAAGGCCGCGCAATCTTCGGGGGACGCGGTGGGCCGCAGAATCCGCGCGCCTCCGGCAGTCAGCGCTACGCAGTAGGGGGAAAGCGCACCGTGCACCGAGCCACTCGCGTGGACCTGATGCAGCGCCGCGCCGATCTGGATCGCGCAGCGCAGTGCTTCTTCCGGGGCCAGCGCACCCTGCGCCAGTCTCTCCGAAAGCAATTCGCCGTCCACGGGTTCGTTACTGAGAAAATCGATTCTGCTTTGTCCCACGCGGTCGCAGTCCCTTCCGGTCTTCCAAACGCTTCCGGAGCGGTGTTTCTGTTACCTGATTTTACCATCCACGTTCCCAAGGTCCATGCAGCGCAAGTTCCATGCCGGTTCTGGAAGTACTACGGAGGCAGCACTACCGAAGCGTGCCAGCGAGTCCGCAGCGGGACGCGCCCGGCATCTGTTATTCTGTGAATCGCGGCCATTGACTCTGCCAGTGACCCATGTACAATCCAAGTTGACAGGTTATTTACCTCCAAAACGGAAGTAACGCAAAATGTTGAAAGCCAGGAAGCAGCAACCCGTATCCACCCCTGAAGCACCGGGCTACAATTCGAGCGAAGTTGCGCGCATCTGCGGCGTCAGCCTGCGTCAACTCCAGTGGTGGGATGAGCGTAGCGTCGTTTCCCCCCGCCAGGACGGGCACAAGCGGATTTACATGGCCGAGGAAGTGGTCGAAATCTCCGTCATCGCCGAACTCCGCCGCAAGGGCTTTTCGCTGCAGAAAATTCGCCGCGTCCTGCGCTTCCTGCAAAAAGACATGGGCAAGCGGTTGGCGGACGCCATCTCCGGCAATACCGATATGCACCTGCTGACGGACGGCAAATCGATCTACCTCGAAGAGACGCCCAACCGCATCATCGACCTGCTCAAGAATGCGCGGCAACCCATGTTTCTGGTCTCCGTCACGGACCAGGTGCGCCGCCTCACGGCTACAACCGAACGCAAACCGGCTCGCAGCGAAACCACCTCCGCCGCCCCGCGGAAAACCAAAGCCGGCTAACCAGTTCCGGTCGTTTCCGCTGCCCCCATTGCGGAAATGCAGGTATTTGCAACGCGTGGCGCCCGCAGAGGGTCAAATGCCACGGATCATGCGAAAATAGTCGGTTGGCCCAGCGCATTCCGGCTGGACGAAACGATGTGTTGCATTGTGCCGGATTTTAGACGACCGGAATCACGCTGATTATGGCAAGCATACTTGATGGTATTGTGTCTCCCGCGCAGGTTCAGAAACTCTCCATTCCCGAACTGGAGCAGTTGGCCGCGGAGATCCGCGAACGGTTGATCACCGTCCTCTCCAATAACGGAGGCCATCTCGGCCCCAATCTGGGCGTGGTGGAGCTGACCATCGCCATGCACTACGTCTTCCATACGCCGGAAGACCGTTTTCTGTTCGACGTGAGCCATCAGGCTTACGTGCACAAACTGCTCACGGGAAGGCAAAGCCAGTTTCACACCATCCGCACGCCCGGTGGCCTCAACGGCTTCATGCTGCGCACGGAAAGTGAGCACGATTCTTACGGGGCAGGGCACGCCGGCACGGCGCTTTCGGCGGCGCTCGGCATGGCCGTGGCGCGGGATAAGAACGGCGGCAAGGAGCACGTGGTCGCCGTCGCCGGTGACGCCGCATTCACCTGCGGCATCACCTATGAAGCCCTCAACAACATCGCGCATCATACCAAGCGCATGATTGTGGTGCTGAACGATAACGAATGGTCCATCGATAAGAACGTCGGCGCCATCGCCAGCTACCTGCACGGCATCGTCACCAGCCCGCGCTTCGATTACCTGCACGAACACGCCGGCAAACTGGTGGAAAAAGTCGGCGGCGTGGCGGCTCTGCGCATGGCGCGCAAGGCCGAGGAAGTCGCCAAGGGCATGTTGTGGCCGAGCGTCATCTTCGAGGAGTTGGGCCTCAAGTATTACGGCCCCATCGACGGGCACGATATTGCCACCCTGATCAAGACCTTTGAGTTTCTGAAGAAGCAGGATCGCCCCGTGCTGCTGCATCTGCTCACGCAGAAAGGCAAGGGCTTCGAGCCCGCCATGCAGAAGCAGAAGAAATTCCATGGCCTCGGCCCCTACGATCCGGAGACCGGCGAAACCAAACCCCTGGGCCGCCGCACCTATTCCGAAGTCTTCGCCGATACCATGGTGAAGCTGGCCGATTTCGATCCGAAGGTGCTCGCCATCACAGCCGCCATGCCCAACGGCACCGGCCTCGACCGTTTCCAGGCCCACCATCCCGACAAGTATTTCGATGTCGGCATTGCCGAGGAGCACGCCGTGCTGTTTGCCGCCGGCCTGGCAACCAGCGGGTACAAGCCCTTCTGCGCGATCTACTCCACGTTCCTGCAGCGCGCCTTCGACCCCATCGTCCACGATGTCTGCCTGCAGAACCTGCCCGTGGTCTTCTGCATGGACCGCGGCGGACTCTCCGCCGACGATGGTCCTACCCACCACGGCCTCTTCGACATCAGCTACCTGCGCGGCATCCCGAACCTCGTCCACATGTCGCCCAAGGACGAAGACGAACTGGCGGATATGCTCTTCACCGCCAAGGAGTGGAACGGACCCATCGCGATTCGCTACCCGCGCGGACTCGGTCCCGGCAAGCCGGTCAAAGACGTGCCGCGCGCCATCCCGATCGGCAAAGCGGAACTGCTGCAGCATAGCGATCACGACCGCGTCGCCATCTTCGCGCTCGGCGGCATGGTGCCCATGGCGGAAGAGATTGCGCGCAAGCTCGAAGGCGAAGGCATCGCCGCGGCCGTAATCAATGCGCGCTTCGCCAAGCCCGTCGATGTCGCGATGCTCGAGTTCTTCGCCGGAACCGCCGAGGTGATCCTCACCCTCGAAGATCATGTTCTGCGCGGCGGCTTCGGCAGCGCCGTGATGGAAGAGCTCAACCTGCTCGGGTTGAATACTCCGGTGGTGCGTGTGGGCTGGCCGGACAACTTCATCGAACACGGCAAGCAGGAGCCGCTTCGCGAGAAGTACGGGCTCACGCCGGAGGCGGCCATCGCGAAAATCCGCCCCTATCTGGAAGTGCGAAAACTACTGCCGGTGTAGATTCCGGCATTTCTTTCGCTAAGCCCGGTCTTCCTCTCACGAACCGGGAGGAAGTGCACCGCCCCGCAGGCCCCGTCGTTGTGGCACACCCCGGGCCGAGGATCGAGGAGTCGTCCATACGGCTTTTGCGAAGGAAGAGTTGGTCGCCCTCTGTGGCGGGCGCCGGAATCGGCGTGCTTTCCCGCACCCCCGGGATGCTCACCAGCCTCGTGGCTTCGGACCAGACTTTGCCAAATTTCATCCCGTAGTGGATTGGGAGTGGATGCTGGTGGTGTTGTTGGCGCTCGGATCCTTCTTCCTGTTCCCCCAACTCGAAAAACTGGAACCCCGCCAGGCCGCCGCTTCCAACCGCTTTGACCCTCCAGTAGGGCAGGCGGTTCCGCCTGCCAACTCTTCAGCCGTGCCTCGCTGCCACGCGCTTCCCTTATGCACCCGCCCAACCATGGCGAATCGCCCCCCCTACCTCCCCGCCTCCCGCACCCCCAGCTTTTTCAATATCGTCATCATCGGGCACCAGTTCGTGAAGGCCGATTGCAGCAAATTCAGCCCCACGAACCCCGTGAACAGAAACCACCCGGGATGCACCCAATAGCCCAGACCCACGCTGAGCATCACGAAAAAGCCCGCGATCAGGCGCAGGTAGCGTTCGACGTTCATATACTGTTCCTCTTGCGATTCACGATGAAATAAACAATCGGGACCGTCATGCGCGAAAGCGCGAGCGAAGCCACTTCGCCCGCCATCAGCGCAATCGCGAGCCCCTGGAAAATGGGGTCGAAGAGAATGATCCCGGCCCCCACCACCACCGCCGCCGCCGTCAGCAGCATGGGCCGGAAGCGCACCGCGCCCGCGTCGATCACTGCCGCGTCCAGCGCCATGCCCTCTTGCAGCCGTAGCTCCACGAAGTCCACCAGGATGATCGAATTCCGCACCACGATGCCAGCGCCCGCGATGAAGCCAATCATGGAGGTCGCTGTGAAGAAGGCGTTCATCATGCCGTGCGCCGGCAGGATGCCCACCAGCGAAAACGGAATCGCCGCCATGATGATCAGCGGCGTCACGAAGGATTGGAACCACCCCACCACCAGCGCATAGATCAGGATCAACACCGCCGCGAACGCAATGCCCAGATCGCGGAAGACCTCGTACGTGATGTGCCACTCGCCATCCCACTTCATGGAGTAGCGGTCGGAATCGGTGGGTAGCGCCGCCATGTGCTGCTCGATCGCATAGCCCGCCGGCGCCTTGAATTTGTCCATCTCCGGACCCAGCTTCAAAATCGCGTAGACGGGGCTCTCCATCACACCCGCCACATCGCCGGTTACGTACGTCACCGGCATCAGGTTCTTGTGATAGATGCTCTTGTCTTCCGTCACCAACTCCGCGTGCACCAACTGGTTCAGCGCGATCTGCCTGCCGGTGCGGCCCGTCACTTTCAGGTTCTGCAAACGCTCCATATCGGAGCGGTCGGCGCGGTCCAGGCGGACCACCAAAGGCACGTCCTCTTTCGCGGCTTCGGCATGCAGCAATCCGGCGGGATAGCCCGCCGAGGCCAACTGCAACGTGCGCGCGACCTCTTCTTCGGAGACGCCGCTCAGCGCCGCCTTCTCTTCATCCACCAGGAGGCGGTACTTCGGCTGATCGTCCTCCACATACCAGTCCACGTCCACCACGCCATCGGTCCGCTTCCACAGGTCGCGGATCTGCCTCGCGATGCCGGTGCGGGCCTCCTGCGCCGGTCCGTAGACCTCTGCCACCAGCGTCTGCAGCACCGGCGGACCGGGCGGCACTTCGGCCACCTTGATGCGTGCGCCGAATCGGTTGGCCACCGGCAACAGGCGCTGCCGCACCTGTTTGGCGATCTCGTGGCTCTGCAGTTTGCGGTCGGCTTTGCCCAGCAGGTTGACCTGCAGATCCGCCACATTCGATCCGCGGCGCAGGTAGTAGTGCCGCACCAGCCCGTTGAAGTTGAAGGGCGATGCGGTCCCCACATAAGTCTGCAGGTCGACCACCTCGGGTTGCCCCAGAGTCGCGGTTGCCAGCGCGCCCGCCACCCGCGCGGTCTCTTCGAGCGTGGTGCCGTTGGGCATATCCACGATCACCTGAAACTCGCTCTTGTTGTCGAAGGGCAGCATCTTCACCTTGACGAACTGAAAATAAAACAGCGAACAGGAGCCGAGCAGCAGGAACACGACGCCGCCCAGGAATCCCCACCGCAGCGGGGCGTGATGCAGAATCGAACCCATCACGCGGCGATAGAGGCGCGTCAGCCGGTCTTCCTGCTCTCCGTGCGAACCGCTGTGGGAAGGCTTGAGAATGCGGACCGCGGCCCATGGCGTCACGATCAGCGCAACCAGCAGGGAAAAGACCATCGCGGCGCTCGCCCCGATCGGGATCGGGCGCATATACGGACCCATCAGTCCGCCCACGAAGGCCATCGGCAGGATCGCCGCGACCACCGTCAGCGTTGCCAGAATCGTCGGGTTGCCGACTTCGTCCACCGCTTCGATCGCCACCTCGTACGGAGGCCGCGTGCGGTTCGCCGGCATTCGCCAGTGGCGCACAATATTCTCCACCACCACGATCGCGTCATCCACCAGAATGCCGATCGAGAAGATCAACGCGAACAGCGTGATCCGGTTGAGCGTGTAGCCGTACAAGTAGAAGACCGCCAGCGTGAGCGCGAGTGTCACGGGTATGGCCAGGAAGACGATCAGCGATTCGCGCAGCCCCAGCGTGATCGCAATCAGCAGGCTCACCGAGATCACCGCGATCAGCATATGCAGCAGCAGTTCGTTGGATTTCTCCGCCGCGGTCTCGCCGTACTGCCGCGTGATGTCCACCTGCACGTCCGCCGGAATCACGTTCCCCTTCAGCGGCTCGATCCGCCTCAGCACATTGCCCGCGACCTCCACCGCGTTCGTCCCCTTGCGCTTGGCGATGGAGAGCGTCACGGCGGGCAGCGACTCTTTCGTTGCCGCACTCACCATGCGCACATACTCCGTGGCTTCGGCGCCGCCATCCGTGACCTCCGCAACATTGCGCAGGAACACGGGCTTCTCCCCGGCCACGCCCACCACTACCGCCCGCACATCTTCGGCGGTGTGCAGAAACTCGCCGGTCTCTAGCAGGTACTCCCGATTGCCCGAATCGAATTGGCCGGAAGGCAGGCGGCGATTCGAGAGCCCGAGCGCTCCCGCCACCTGCAACACCGACAACTGATAGCTCGCCAGTTTGGCCGGGTCCAGTACGATGCGCACTTCGCGCCGCTGTCCGCCGATCAGGGTCACCGCGGAGACGTCCGGCACCTGTTTCACCGTGTCGTCCACCTGAGCCGCGATCCGCCGCAAATCGAAATCGCTGTAGCGCCGGCTGGAAAGCGTCAGCGCGAGAATCGGCACATCGTCGATCGAGCGCGGCTTCACCAGCGGGGCCGAAGCTCCCGGCGGAATGCGGTCGAAATTGGCGTAGAGCTTCTGGTTGAGCCGGACGATGCTCTTCTCCTCATCCTGGCCCACGTAGAAACGCACGATCGCCATCGACATCCCTGGGCTCGATGTGGAGTAGATGTACTCGACGCCCGGAATCTCCCACAGCAGTTTCTCCATCGGCCGCGTGACCCGCTCTTCCACTTCGTGCGCCGATGCGCCGGGCAGTTGCACGAACACATCGATCATCGGCACGATGATCTGCGGCTCTTCCTCGCGCGGCAACTTCCACACCGCGAAGCCGCCGATGAGCAGCGCAGCACAGATCAACAGAGGCGTGAGCTTGGAAGAGATCCAAGCCTGCGCGAAGTGTCCCGCGATGCCGAGACGTCTCGGTTCGCTCATTGCCGGACCTCGACCCGCGCGCCATCCTGTAACCCCGCCGGCGCCGCCACTACGATCTTCTCCCCCGCGTTGAGGCCGGAGAGCACCGCCACCGCATCCTTACTGCGCGGTCCGGTGGTGACCATGCGGGTCCGTGCCACGCCGTCTTCCACCACGAATACGGATTGCAACTGGCCTCGTTCGGTCAGAGCCGCAAAGGGAATCGCCAGTACCTTCTCCACGCCCAGCGGAAAACTCGCGCGGCCGAACATTCCGGTGCGCAACTGCGCGGTCGCGGGCAGGTCCAACTTCACCAGCGCGGTTCTGGAGCCGGCATCCACCGAGGGCACGATCTCGCCAACCCGCGCTGAGACCTTCTGGCCCGAGGCTTCGATCTTCACTTCTACCGTCTGCCCGATGCGGATCGAGGCGAGTTTCGATTCTTCCACCGCTGCTTCCAGCCGGAAGGCTCCATCCTGCTCAATCGTGAGCAGCGGCACTCCCGGCGTGGCCAGATTGCCCGGCTCCACCGTGCGCGCCATCACCACGCCGGCGAAGGGCGCGGCCAGTTTCGTG
>CAIRBY010000039.1 GCA_903876865.1 uncultured Acidobacteriia bacterium | reverse complement strand
CTCTACCGTGTAGCCGCTCTGTTCGATGATCGACACGAGCGTCCGCCGCTTCAGGTCCTTATTGTGCCACGCGAGCGTGACGCGCACGCCCGGCTTATCCGGGTGCTTGAGAACGTGGTGACTTCCCGTGGAGTGGTGCACAAAGAACCCGGCGCGGGTGAGAGCGTGGAGCACATCGCTCGGCCTTAGCGCCGGCAGGTGCCGGCTCATGCCGATTCGGGCAGCAGCACACGAATCTCTTCCTGAACCGGAGAGCGGTCCTCAGGGAAGGGCAGGTGGTCCTTGTGCAGGCTCTCCAGGTAGGCGCGGATCGCATCCTGAGCCATCTCACGAGCCTCTTGCAACGTATCGCCTTCGGTCACCAATCCCGGCAGCGCCGGACAGGTCGCCACGAATCCGCCTTCTTCGGCAGGCTCAAATAATACGGTGTAGTGGTATTCCATCAGCGTTCCCAGCCTCTAATCATGATACCCCTCTACCCCATCGCGAAGCTGCGCATCGACAAGTTCCCGTGATGGAAGCCCTTGTAGATCGTCTCGACTTTATCCTCGGGCCACGCCGCGCCCATCACCACGAAGAGCGGATCGAAATGCTCCGTCGTCGGCACCGATAGCCGCGCATGCGGAGCCGTGCTCCGGTACTTGTACAGCTTTCCGATATCGCGCTTCTCCACCGCGTCCGCCACCCAGCTATCGAACTCCGCCGCCCATTCATCCACCGGCGCATTCTTGTTGGCAAAACGCACCCGCGAAAGATTGTGCACGATCCCGCCCGTGCCCACCACGATCACGCCGTCATCCCGCAGCGGGCGCAGCGCACGCCCCATTTGAAACAGCTCCGAGGGCTCCAGAAACGGCATCGAGATTTCCAGTACCGGGAGCTTCGCCTCCGGCCACGCCAGCCGCGCCGGAACCCACGCGCCGTGATCCAGCCCGCGAATCGTATCGAACGTCGTGTCCTGCCCCTCTGCAAGCAACACGCCCGCGATCCGCGCCGCCAGACCCGGATCCCCAGGCGCCGGATACGTGATCCGGGATAACTCGTCCGGGAAGCCGCTGAAATCGTAGAGCAGCGGCATGCTGTCCCACGCCGTAACCCGCAGCGGACGCGAGACCTGCCAGTGCGCCGAAACGATCAGAATTCCCCGCGCCTCCGCGTGCCGCTTGCCGAACGCCTTCAACGCCGCCGCATGCGCATCGCCGCCCAATGCCGACATCGGCGATCCGTGTGCCATAAACACCGCTGGTTTCCGCATAGACTCTCTCTCCCCACCTTACCAATTCGCTACTACACATACCGGCGTGAAATCATTTACGATGCAACCATGAAACCAACTCTGCTGTTGGCCGTTCTCATCCTGAGCCTGCCCGCCTGGACGCAGGTGCAGCCTCCCAAAAAGAAACTCCTCGCCATCGGCGAAGTCAAAGGCTTCGAGCACGATTCCGTCTCACATGGCCTCGCGACCCTGGAAAAACTCGGCCGCCAGACCGGTCTCTGGGACACCTACATCCGCACCGATAACGAACTCCTCACCAAACAGAAGCTAACCAACGGCAATGCCAAGAACCTCGACTTCTTCGACGCCGTCATCTTCTACACCACCGGCGATCTCGGCCTCACCGACCAGCAAAAGAAGGACCTCATCAGCTTCGTCAAAGACGATGGCAAAGGCTTCCTCGGCATCCACTCCGCCACCGACACCTATTACAACTGGCCCGAATACGGCGAAATGATCGGCGGCTATTTCAACGAGCACCCGTGGGGGCAGGTACACTGCACCATTCGCACCGAGGACAAGAGCTTCCCCGCTACCGCGCATTTTCCCGCGAGTTTTCCTTTCTACGACGAGATCTATCAGTTCAAGGAACCTTATTCCCGCGATAAGCTGCGCGTGCTCCAGAGCATCGATCCCGCATCCGTCGATCTTGCCAACCCCAAAGTCCACCGCGCCGACAAGGATTTCGCCGTCACCTGGGTCCACAACTTTGGCAAAGGCCGCGTCTTCTACAGCTCGCTCGGCCATCGCGACGAAGTCTGGGACATGCCCGACATCCAGAAGATGTGGGTCGAAGGTGTCAAATGGGTCATGGGTATGACCGACGGCAACGCGACCCCGCGCCCGCAGCCCAAACAGTAAGCCCGCCGCTCACTCCCGCGAGCGTGCCAGGCGTTCGAGCCCCCGAATCGGCGGGGGCTCGCCCACCACACGGAACTGGAACGGCTCGGAACTGGCCCCGCGATGCACCACCACGGCTTCGTGCGCCCCCGCGCCAATCAGCGGTCGCAGTTTCACATTCAGTTGGCCCGAGGTGGCGTCCACCGTCTCCGGAGAGTGCGGAATACCGGCCAGCAACACCGTCGTATTCCCGGGATCGGCTTCCGCGGACAAACCTTCAGCCCACACCGTCAGCCACCCGCCGTTGCGCCAGTCGACCTCGCCTCGTACCCAGGTAACGCCGTCCTGTATCTCGCGGATCGTCTGCCGTACCACAGTGCCGGGCAGGTCCACGTGGAAGGCCGTGGGTTCGGACCACGCAGCCGCGCCAATCTTCAAGCGAATCTGATGCCGCCCCGCTGCCAGCCCCGGAGGCAACCGGACCGTCACCATCAAGCCGCTCGGCGTGATCCAGCACTCCAGCGGCGCCGCGCCGAAACCGTCAATTTCCGGAAAGAGCTCGCCGGTCTGCGGGCGCGCTTCGTGCGGCCATACGCACCACAACTTGAGATACTCTTCCTTCACCGAAGAGAAGGAGCGTCCCCGATTCGCGTGCGAAGTCACGCCGGCGACCACAATCCGCGCCGCTTCGTCTTTGGGCAACGCTCCCCACTTCCGATGTGCCAGCACACAGGCGGAGCGCTCGCTCACCCGCGTCACCTCCGCCCGCGCAAACCCCGCCGCCCGGATCCACGCTTCTACATTGCCGACCGTGGGGCCGCACCAGTTGTCCAACTGCCCGGCCAGTTCTCCGTACTCGTAGAATTCCGCATACGGCAGACCGCGGTCGCCCTCCGCCCGCCACTCCTCCGCGTCGATCACGACCGTATCCACCACGCACACGTCGCGCGTGATGGCGCACAGCTTTTCCAGCGCCAGCAGCGGATGCTTCAGGTGATACAGCACGCCCAGGCAGAGCACGATATCGAACGTTCCCACCGTGGCGGCGTCCAACTCGTAGATCTCCATGCGCAGGTACTTGGCCTTGGAGCCGTAAGCCCGATGCAGCGCCCGGAACGTGTCCAGGTCTGTGTAATCGATCGCCGTGACCTCCGCCCCCCGGCGCTCCATCTCGAAAGTGTAGAAGCCGTCCCAGGGGCCGATGTCGAGCACGCGCTTGCCGGTCAGGTCCTCAGGAAGCCCGAATCGCGCGAGCCTTTCCCGCTGCCACTCCAGGCTATTGGCGCCCGGCAGCAGCGTGCCGTCCGGCAATTCGAAGCTGTGATACAGCCCCGTATGCTCCAGTCCCGCGCTGACCGGGTTGGTCCTGCGCTTCGCTTTCAACCCGTCGGAATCTTCCATATTCGCCCTTCACTATAGCCCGATCCGGCTGCCCCAAATGAAAAAGCCGGGGACGGGCCTTGCGGCCAATCCCCGGCTTCCTCCGAACCCTGTCGGGGCTCGATTACTCTTCTTTGGCGACGATGACGGTCACTTCGACCGTGACGTCCTTGTGCAACTTGATCGGCACCTTGAATTCGCCCAGACTCTTGATGGGCTCCTCCAATTGGATCTTGCGGCGGTCGATCGTGTAGTTGATCGCGGCCAAAGCTTCTCCGATGTCCTTGGTCGTAACCGACCCGAACAACTGATCGCCTTCGCCGGCTTTGGAGTGGATCGTTACGGTTACCCCGGTCATGATCTTGGCCAGTTCCTGCGCCTCACCCTGAACCTTGGCTTCCTTGCGCAGGTGCGCCTGGCGCTCCTGCTCCACGATCTTCTTGTTGGCTTCCGTGGCCGCTACGGCCTTGCGCTTCGGCAGCAGGAAATTGCGGGCGTATCCCGGAGCAACTTTCACAAGTTGGCCGCGGGACCCCAGATTTTCGATATCTTCTCTGAGAATGACTTCCATATTTCCTCCTACCTAGAACGACGACGCAAACGGCAAGAGGGCGATGTTGCGGGCCTTCTTGATTGCGTCCGTCAAACGGCGTTGATGCGGCGCACACACACCCGAGATACGGCGCGGCACAATCTTGCCCCGCTCCGCTACGAACGCATGCAGCATCTTGACGTCTTTGTAATTGATGTCGTCGATCTTCTCGACGCAGAACCGGCATACTTTCTTGCGCCGGAAATACTGCTTCTTCTGTCCGGCAATCGCCTTGTCGCCGCCCGTGGGCCGTTGCGAGGCGCTGCCCGGTCTACCTTTGGATTCCGCCATGGCTTATTCGCCTCCCTTCGGCAGTCCCGGCATGGGTCCGCCCGGTGCTTCCGTCATCTGTTGTGCAAGCGAAGGCAGCGCCGGTGCCGGCGCAGCCGGGGCATTCAGAGCGCGCTTCGCCGCCCGCTTGTCCCGTTCCTTCTTGCGCTTGTCCAAACGCTTCAGCGTTTCGTCGATACGCACGGTGATGAACTTCAAAACCATGTCCGACACGCGCAGGCGGCGTTCGAATTCCTTTACGCCATTGGGTTCGCTGGTGAACTGGAACAGCACGTACGTGCCCTCCCGGTACTTGTCCACGCGGTATGCCAGGCGGCGCTTGCCCCACTTATCGATCTTGTCTACGGTCGCGCCCGCAGTCGTCAATTGCACTCGCAGTTGTTCCACGAATGCATCGACTTCCTCGTCCAGCGCGTCCGGTTTTAGAATGAACAGCTCTTCGTAAATCCGATTCATGCTTCCTCTATGTTTAAGCCTGGGGCGCGACGATTAAATTTCGTCATGGCCTTTTCGACGCCTTCGGCAATTATGGAGCGAACTGCATCGGCCGCGAAGCCGGTGAATTCCTCCAGTTCCATTCTCTGCGAGCGCTTGATCGGCGCCAGCACAAATTCCGCGCCATCCCGAATTGGATGACCCGGATGAATTCCCATCCGTACCCGTACAATCTCGTTGGTCCCCAGACTCTGAATCAGGGATTTCATTCCGTTGTGCCCGGCTGCCGAGCCCTTCGTCTTGATCCTCAATCCCGTCCAGGGCAGATCCAGTTCGTCGTATACCACAACCAACCGGCCCAACTCGATTCCATGCTTTTCCATCAGCGGCCCTATGGAAGCGCCGCTGAGATTCATGAATGTTTGCGGCTGCGCCAGCATCACCGCGTGGCCCTCGATTTCACCCACTCCCGTGAGTGCCTTCGAGTCCTTGCGGGTGACCCGGATCCCATGCCGCTCGGCAAGCCGGTCCACCACCAGGAACCCCAGGTTATGCGGCGTGAGCGAATACTCTTCGCCCGGGTTCCCCAAACCGGCCACCAGAAACATGGCGCGTTACTTCTTCTTCGCCTTGTCGTCGGCCGCGGGTTCTTCCTTCTTGCCCTTTTTGGCAACTTCGGGTTCCGGTGCCCCTGCCACCGCATCCGCCGCCGGCGCTTCTTCGGCCCGCAGCGAAACGATGTGCGCAATCACGGTCTGCGGATCGCTCACCAGTTTCATGGAACCGGTTACGCCCACGTCGCTGGCGCGACGGCTCTGGCCGATCATGAGTTCGGTCACATTGATCACGAAGCTCTCCGGAATTTCGTCCGGCAGGCACTCGATTTCCACGGAACGCGAAATGATTTCCAGCAGTCCACCCTGCACCTTTACGCCCGCGGGTTCGCCCGAAACCGAAACCGGTACGGTGACGCGGATGCGCTTGGTCAGGTCGATGCGCTTCAGGTCGGCGTGCAGCAGGGAGTTGCGAATCGGGTCCAACTGCTGATCCACCACCATCACCGGGGTGGTTTCCCCGCCCGTGATGGCCAGCGTGAAGATCGTGTTGAAACCCGTCGCGGAACGGATGATTTTGTTCAGTTCCTTCGGATTCACCGCGATCGCAACCGGATCCTGGAATGCTCCGTACACCACGGCCGGGATGCTCCCCGCCACGCGGGTGCGTCGCGCTTCATTCTTGCCGCGCGAGGTGCGTACCTCGGCGGTGATCGTAATATCTTTTCTCAAGTTTCGTTCTCCTCTGGCATCCGCGCGGAAGTCCGATTCGCCGGCAAGCTCCACCGGCTAACGTGGGTTCCCACGGCGCCCAATCTCACTCACAACTAAACAAACAACGTACTGACCGAAGTCTCTTCGTGAATCGACCGGATGGCGTCTGCCATCAACCGCGCGATCGACAGCGATTTGATCCGGGTCGTCTTCCGTGCCGCTTCCGACAACGGAATCGAATTCGTAAATACCACTTCCAGCAACGCGCTGGCTTCGATCCGCTCTACCGCCGGACCCGAAAGCACCGCGTGCGTGGCGCAGGCCGAAACACTGGCCGCCCCTTTTTCGAGCAAAGCCTCCGCGCCTTTCACCAGCGTACCCGCAGTGTCGATCAGATCGTCCACCAGCAGGCAATGCCGTCCGCTAACTTCGCCGACGACGTTCATCACTTCCGCGACGTTCGCTTCCTCGCGCCGCTTATCGATGATCGCCAGTGGCGCGCCCAGCCGTTTGGCAAATGCGCGCGCGCGCTCCACGCCCCCCGCATCCGGCGAAACCACCGTCATGTTGGGAATCTGCCGCCCTTTGAAGTAATCGATCATCACCGGCATGGCGAACAAATGATCCACCGGGATATCGAAAAAGCCTTGTATCTGCGCGGCGTGAAGATCCAGTGTCAGAACCCGGTCCGCCCCTGCCCGTTCCAGGAGCGCTGCTACCAGCTTCGCCGAAATCGGTACCCGGGGTTTATCCTTACGATCCTGTCTGGCGTACCCATAATAGGGTAACACTGCCGTGATGCGTCGTGCCGAGCTCCGTTTGAGGGCGTCGACCATCAGGAGCAGTTCCATCAGGTTGCTATCCACCGGGCGGCACGTCGGCTGGATCAGGAAAACATCCTCACCGCGGACGTTCTCTTTCAGTTGTACGTAGATCTCATCGTCCGAAAAGCGGCGGACCATGGCGTTGCTCAGCTCGATGCCGAGCGCATGACAGATCTCCGAGGCCAGTTCGCGGTTCGCGTTCCCGGCAAAAATCTTCAGTCGGTCGTGGCTCATTTCAAGTACCGGCTTCGTGGCGGCCATATCCCTGGTGTCGTATGTTCTTTCAATGCCTGGCGCCACATCCCGCGATACCGCGCGCGGCCGACCAGCGAGATTCGAAACGTTCGTTCCTCTCCCAAAATATCGATTGCGCGGGAAATCAGGTGACAATCCGCAAACAATCCGAACAGCGCGCTGCCACTGCCCGTCATCAATGCCGGGCTCGCACCCGCTTTTACGAGACGCCGCTTCAGCGCCTTCAGCTTTCCGTGCTGCTCGAACACCACCGCTTCAAAGTCATTGCGGCAGGCGTCGGTACTGCTCCGGTCCCACGTAAGGGACTGGAAACTAACTATTTTATTTTGTTGTAATTCAGTTGTCAAACGGGGGCTCAGGTCGCGATAGGCCTGCGCCGTGTTCACGTGGATGCCCGGAGCCACGATCAGGCCCTCCCGGGACGGTCCATCCGGCAGTGGGAACAACTCCGTACCACGCCCGATTCCGACTGCGGTTCCGCCCAACAAAAAGAAGGGAACATCGCTGCCCAACTGCTCCCCGATGTCACATAACTTCGGCAGATCCAGCGCTTTGCCCACCAGCGCGGGAAGCGCCAATAGCACCGCCGCCGCGTCGCTCGACCCGCCGCCCAGACCCGCGCCCATGGGGATCCGCTTCTTCAGCCGCATCTCCACCAGACCGGTCGCCCGCATCGCATCCATCGCCATCCGCGCGGCGCGCTCCACCAGATTATCGGCGATCTGCAGTTCATCCCACAGCGTGATCGAGGTGCGCCGCGACGGCGTGAACGAAATCTCGATCGTGTCCGCCAGCGAGATCGTCTGGAAGACCGTGCGCAGTTCGTGGAAGCCATCCTCCCGCCTGCCGAGCACGCGCAGGTCGAGATTGATCTTCGCCAGAGCGCGCACTCGCGCTGACCGGGTCGTCGGAGCGCCGAGCCTCATTTGTCGTACTGCAGCAGCGAGAAGACATCCCGCCCCGCCAGCCGGCCGCGCCCGTTGAGGAACGTGAGTTCCACCACAAAGCCGAGTCCGACCACCACGCCGCCCATCTCTTCCACCATCTTTGCTGCCGCTGCCGCCGTGCCGCCCGTGGCCAGCAGATCGTCCACAATCAGCACGCGCGTGCCCTTGCCGACGGCGTCCTTATGCATCTCCAGCGTATCGGTGCCGTACTCCAGGTCGTAGGTGACCTTCACCGTCTCCGCCGGAAGCTTCTTGGGTTTTCGCACCGGGACGAAGCCGGCGCCGAGCGCGCAAGCCAGTGCCGGAGCGAAGATGAAGCCGCGCGCTTCGATCCCCAGCACCACATCCACCTGCGTCTCGCGGTACTGATCCTTCAGCCCGTCAATTACGCCGAGCAACCCGCCCGGGTCCTTCAACAGGGTCGTGATGTCATAAAAAAGAATGCCCGGTTTAGGAAAGTCGGGCACTTCGCGAATGAGTGTTTTCAGATCTTCCATGGGAACGCCAATTGTCACACGCCGCTGGAGCGCGGTTCAAGCAGGCGCTGGCACGCCGGTTCTAGTGGAAGATCAGGTTCCACACCATCGCGATGGTCAGGCCGATCATGGTCACGCTGGTGATGCCGGCGATCCAGTTGGCCCAGTGGCCGTTCTTCCAATCCCCCATCAGGCCGCGCTTATTCACCAGGATCAGCATGAAGATCAGCACAAACGGAATCAAAACACCGTTGGCCACCTGCGAAAAGAGGATCAGTTTCAACAACGGCAAACCCGGAATCAGCACCGCGCCCGCGCCCACCACGATCAGGAACGTATACAGGCCGTAGAAGATCGGCGCTTCGCCCATGCGCTTGTCCACGCCCGATTCGAAGCCTAGACCTTCGCAGACGTTGTAGGAGGTCGCCAGCGGCAGGATCGCCGCCGAGAGAGCATCGAGGCGTTCACCAGTCCGATGCCGAACAGCAGCGAGGCGAACTTCCCCGCGAAGGGTTTCAACGCCAAGGCCGCTTCCGCCGCGTCGGTGATCTCTTTGTGGCCGGACTTGAACAGCGTCGCGGCGCAGGCCACCACGATGAAGAACGCGATCACGTCCGTCACGATGCAGCCTAGAATCACATCCCACCGCGTCAGCGAGTAGTGCTTTTCCGTGATGCCCTTCTCCACGATGGACGCCTGCAGGTAGAACTGCATCCACGGTGTTACGGTGGTGCCGATCAGGCCGACGATCATGATGATGTAATCGGGGTTCGTGTCCCACTGAGGGATCACCGTCGATTTGAGGGCGAGCGCCCAATCCGGTTTCGCGAGGATCGCGGATATGGGATAAGCGAAATAGATCAGTGACAGCACGATCATGATCCGCTCTACCGGTTTATACGTGCCGCGCACGATCACGAACCAGACCACTGCCGCGCCGATCGGGACGGTGAAATATTTGGACAGGCCGAAAATGCCCATGCCGCTTGCGATTCCGGCGAACTCCGCGGCGATGTTGCCCAGATCCGCGATACCCAAAACCACCATGGTGAAAAAGGTGACGCGCACGCCGAACTCTTCCCGGATCAGGTCGGAGAGGCCTTTGCCCGTGACCGCGCCCATGCGCGCCGCCATCTCCTGCACCACGATCAGCGCGATGGTGGTCGGAATCAGGGTCCACAGCAGGGTGTAGCCGAATTTGGCGCCGGCCTGCGAGTAGGTAAGGATGCCGCCAGGGTCGTTATCGACGTTGGCAGTGATAAACCCCGGGCCCATCACAGCAAAAAACGCCATGAGGCGGAACCAGACCAGGTTCCACCCCAGGCGTTTTGTGCGATGCGGCCTTTTGACGGGGGTATCGGTTCCGGTTTGCATGCGGCTATGAATTGATTCTAGCCTGCCTGACTGCAAACGCCGGAAAGATATCCCGTCATCGGTTCGTAATCATTCTGCCTAGCGCTGAATGCGCGCCGAACCGCCCTGCGCGAATGCACGCACCTGCTCGACGCTCGCCATGGTGGTGTCGCCGGGGAAGGTCGTGAGCAGAGCGCCGTGAGCCCAGCCGAGTTTCACGGCATCCTCGGGCGTTTCGCCGTTCAACAGGCCATAGATGAAGCCGGAAGCGTAGCCATCGCCGCCACCCACGCGATCGAGTACATCCAGTTCGGCGGTCGGCGAGATGTACGTCTTGCCGTTGATCCACGCCACCGCGCCCCAACTGTGACGATTGGTGGAGTGAACTTCCCGCAGAGTGGTCGCAACGATCTTCACGTGCGGATGCTTGGCGATCACCTGATCCATCATGCCGAAGAAGGCGCTGGGGTCGAGCTTGGACTTGGCAGCCACTTCAGGTCCGGGAATGCCGAGGCCCTTCTGCAGATCCTCTTCGTTGCCCACCAGCACGTCGACGTTCTTGACGATCTTATCGAGCACGGCCACGGCGCGGTCTTCTCCGCCCGAGATGGCCCAGAGTTTGGCGCGATAGTTGAGGTCGAAGCTGGTGACGGCGCCGGCTTCCTTAGCGGCCTGCATGGCTTCGATGATGACCTCGGCGGTGGTCGGCGAGAGCGCCGCGAAAATTCCGCCGGAGTGGAACCAGCGCACGCCTTCAGAGAAGATCGCCTTCCAGTCGAAATCGCCCGGTTTCAACAGCGAGGCGGCTTCGTTGCAGCGGTTGTAAAAGACCACGGGAGCACGCACGCCCTGGCCGCGGTCGCTATATACTGCGGCCATGTTGGGCCCGTTCACGCCGTTGTGCTTGAAGTGCTTATAGAAGGGCTTCACGCCCATGCCGCGGACCCGCTCGGCGATCAGCGCGCCGATGGGGTAATCCACCATCGCGCTGGCCACGCCGGTCTTCAAGCCGAAGCAATCGGAGAGATTCGCCGAGCAGTTGAACTCACCGCCGCTTACGTGGATCTGGCATTCCGTCGCCTTGCGGAAGGGGATGATCCCGGGATCCAGACGATGTACTAGCGCGCCCAGCGATAGGAAATCCAGCGCGCCGTCTTTGCGAATATTCAGGCCGGTACTCATGATTTATTTCTCCAGAATGATTTCGTAGTGCCGCAAAATTCCGTCCCACTTGCCCTGCGCTTTGAGCAGCAGTTCCACCACTTCCCGAACCGCTCCCGAACCGCCGGGCGCCTCGGTCACATAGTTGGCGATCGGCTTCATTTCGGGGCGCGCATTACCGGTGGCGATGGCCAGTCCAACGCGGCGCATGACCACCACGTCGGTAAAATCGTCGCCGATGTAAGCCACTTCCTCGGGAGCGATCTTGGCATCGGCCAAAATCTCTTCGAGGATCGGGATCTTCTCCGTGTGGCCCTGATAAATATATTTGAACTTGCACTGCGTGGCGCGTTCCACCGTTGCCGGTGAAACGCGTCCGCTGATCAAGCCCGTGGCGATGCCCACGCGCGCCAGCCACTGCAGCGCGATGCCGTCCTGGGAATCGAAGCCTTTGGTTTCGGCCATCTTCCCGTCCGGCCCGGGCACGTTGTACAGCTTACCGTCCGTGAGGACCCCGTCCACGTCCATCAGGAGCAGACGGATCTTCGATGCGAGTTGCGTGATGTCGGCGCTCAAACAGGTCTCCTATACGGTGTACGTGGACGAGGAGACGTTGCCGCCCTTGCCGGTCCAGTTGGTGTGGAAGAACTTGCCGCGCGGCTGATCGACACGTTCGTAAGTGTGGGCTCCGAAGTAGTCGCGCTGGGCCTGCAACAGGTTCGCGGGCAGGCGTGCGCTGCGGTAGCCATCGAAGAAAGAAAGCGCGGTGGAGAAGGCCGGAACCGGCACGCCGGCTTCGACCGCCTTGGATACGGCGCGGCGCCAAGCGGGTTGGCAACGCTCGATCACTTCGGTGAAGTATTCATCCAGCAGCAAGTTGCTAAGCTTGGGATTCTTCTCGTAGGCGGCCTTGATCTTGCCCAGGAAGGCGCTGCGGATGATGCAGCCTTCGCGCCACATCATCGCGATTTCGCCGAAGTTCAGATCCCACTTGTATTCCTTGGCGGCCTCGCTGAGCAGCATGAAGCCCTGAGCGTAGCTGATGATCTTGGAGGCCAACAGCGCCTGGCGGATATCCTCGACGAACGCCTTTTTGTCGCCCTCGAACTTGAAGTTCGGCCCGGAGATGATCTTGCTCGCTTCCACTCGGCCTTCCTTCATGGCGCTGAGGCAGCGGGCGTAGACGGCTTCGCCGATCAGCGTCACGGGGATGCCGAGATCGAGCGAACTGACGCTGGTCCACTTTCCGGTACCCTTTTGGCCCGCAGTGTCCAGAATCACGTCGAGCGTCTGCTCGCCATTGGCGGGGTCTTTGTAACCGAGGATGTCGCGGGTGATTTCGATCAGGTAGCTATCGAGTTCGCCTTTGTTCCACTCGGTGAAGACCTCGTGCATCTCTTCGTTGGTGAGCCCGGCGCCTTCCTTCATCAACTGGTAGGCTTCGCAGATGAGCTGCATGTCGCCATACTCGATGCCGTTGTGGGTCATCTTGACGTAGTGACCGGCGCCATCGTTGCCAACCCATTCGCAGCAGGGTTCGCCATCCGGAGTCTTGGCGCAGATCGCCTGGAAAATATCCTTCACCAGCGGCCACGCTTTCACGCTGCCGCCCGGCATCATGGAGGGACCGAACCGCGCGCCCTCTTCGCCACCGGAAACGCCAGTACCGATGAACAGCAGGCCCTTGCTTTCCAGATAATGGGTGCGGCGGATGGTATCGGGGAAGTGCGAGTTGCCGCCGTCGATGATCAGATCGCCCGGCTCCAGGTAGGGTAGGAGGGTTTCGATGAATTCGTCCACCGGCTTGCCCGCTTTGACCATCAGCATGATCTTGCGCGGCCGCTTCAGCAGCTTAATCATCTCTTCGATGGAGTGTGCGCCGAGAATCGTGGTGCGCCCTTTGGCTGCGTCTTCGAGGAATTCGTCGACCTTGGCGGTCGTGCGGTTATAGGCGACCACGGTGTAGCCGTGGTCGTTCATATTCATAATCAGGTTCTGGCCCATCACTGCCAGCCCGATCAATGCGATGTCTGCCGTTTGTTCCATTATCTGCTCCAAACCCTTGCCCGCGCGGTGGAAAGCTCGCACTACGGCCAGGTAGGAGAGACTCTCAGTGAGCTTCGCGCGACGGGCCGAATCGTATTAAGAATTCGACACAAAAAGCCCGGCGATTCCAGACGCCAATCTCTCTTATAACACGTGGCAGGCGTCATTTCACTCGAGGCCGAGCGATGCCGTTCGCGGGTG
>CAIRBY010000038.1 GCA_903876865.1 uncultured Acidobacteriia bacterium | reverse complement strand
GTTACACCTATGACCAGATCGGGTCCGCGTACATGACTTTCTATGTCAACACCGTGGGCACACCCGTCGGACAACCCACCAAATTGTCGCTTTGCACGCTGTCTTCGGCATGGACTGAAGCCACTGCAGTCTGGACCGGCGGCCCTGGCTGCACCACCCAGGGCAATGTGATTGACAAGCTGACGGTGACCAAAGGTCAGTTCGTCACGATTGATGTCAAGGCGGTTCTGCAGCAGTGGATGCAGTTCGGAGGAAATTATGGTATCGGCATCTATCCCGATACCAGCGCCATGAGCACGTCCGTTGTGATCGACGCTAAGGAAAACACATCGACCAGCCACCCGGCTTTCATTGAATACACGATCGTCTCTGTTGGCCCGACGGGTCCGACCGGCGCTCCCGGCGCTCCCGGTGCCGCTGGCCCGACTGGCGCGCCTGGCACTCCCGGCGCAACCGGCCCGACTGGTGCGGCTGGCGCGGCTGGTATCACTGGTGCGGCTGGCCCGACCGGAGCAGCGGGTATCACCGGAGCAGCGGGTATCACTGGCGCGGCGGGTATCACCGGCGCGACCGGCCCGACCGGAGCGGCAGGTATCACGGGTGCGGCAGGTATCACCGGCGCGGCAGGTATCACCGGAGCGGCGGGTATCACGGGTGCTAGAGGTCCTTCTGGTCCTTCTGGTCCCTCCGGCCCTGCTGGTCCCTCTGGTCCGACAGGAGTTGGCCTGGCTGGTCCTTCTGGTCCCACGGGTCCGGCCGGATCCAGCATCGTTGGCCCGACCGGTCCTGCCGGTCCGACCGGCGCGGTTGGTCCGACTGGCGCGAGCGGCAGCAACACCTTCGTCGTGTTCGTCCCGACCGGATCTGGCAATATCACCGGAACAGGCGGCGTCATTGCGCCGGTTGCCATTGCCGTTCCGCAGATCGTTGCCGGCCACCTGAGTGGCGCCGGTACTGGAACCTCCGGATTGCAGACGATTACCATCACTATGACGGGTGCGGCTGCCTTCTCTACCTCGCTGTACTACTGCACGGTGAGAGATACTCAATCCACTACGGGCTCGAACCAGGCGTTTGTTCTCTCGGCCACCAGGACGCCGAGTTCGTTCCAGATCCAGGCGAGCGGCGTGGCCACCATCACTGCCGACTTCATCTGCGTCGGCAACTAAGGTAAGGCCGGGTAGGCGGGGATGGGCTGATTCCGGCAACGGAAAGGCCCCTCCTCCCCGACCCGGATGGATTTGCATAGCGCCTCGCAAGGGGCGCTATTTTTTTTGCCCGGAGAGCCCTCGGGTGCGTGGCGAATCCCCGCTTCCCCTTTCGTCCCTTGAACCCGAGCGCCTTCCCTCCCCACACCCGTCTGTGCGACAGTAATAAAAGTTCCTACTCACATCTATGCTCGCCAAGCTGAAGAACTGGACTTGGCGCAGTGAATTGCCCGGTCTCGCTCTCCTGCTGGTTTCCGTGGGCTTTACTGCGTACTATGCCGCGCCGGAATTGCGCATCGGCCAGATTCCCGTCAACGACGTTCTGTATCACCTGCCTGCCGCGGAGCGCCTGGCGGAGAGCATCGCGCACGGCGAGCCTTTTCTAGATGTGTGGGTCTCCGAACAGTCGCTGGGCTATCCGGTCTGGCTCAGTTATCCGCCGCTCCCGCACCTGACCGCGGCGGCGGTATTCCTGGCGTTTTCCCGCTGGCTGGATACCACCACCCTTTTCGCCATACTCTTCTATCTGCTGTTGGCGGGCCTGCCCATCTCCGTCTATGTGGGGTCGCGCTGGCTGGGGCTATCGCCTCCGGCAGCGGGATTGGCTTCGTTGCTGGTGTATGGCGTCAGTTCCACCGGATTCCTCGGCAACTATGGGATCGGGTACGGTTCCGTGATTTGGAAAGGCTCCGGACTCTATTCCCAGCTTTTCGGGTTGCACGTGCTCCTGCTCTCTCTGGGCATGAGTGCAAGGGCGCTGGATAGCGGCAAGCGGAGCACGCGCATCGCGGCAGCGGGGCTGCTGGCGTTGACGGCTCTCTCGCACATAGTTTTCGGCTACGCCGCATTCTTGACGGCGGGGTTGCTGGCGCTCTCTGGAGAGACGGGGGCACGTTCCCGCCGCCTGGGCCGGTTGATCACCATGGTCTTGCCGGCCTTGATCCTGATGGCGTGGTTCCTGGTGCCGCTGTTCCTGCATACGGACGTGATCAATCACAGCCGCTGGGAAGATGCCAAGAAGTGGGATTCCTTCGGAGCGCCGTTCATCCTGACCGAGCTCTTCACCGGCCGCTTTTTCGATTTCGAGCGGATGCCGTGGATGAGCCTGCTGCTGGCCGCCGGAGCTGTCTATACCGCGGTTCGATGCCGGCGCCAGAGCACGGCGCGCCGCCTGCTGACGCTTTGCGGCGTCTGGCTGGTGTTGTTCTGTGGGCGGGAGACCTGGGGCAATCTGGTCCTGTTGGCGGGAGTTCCGGGGGATCTGCATATGCACCGCTTTCAGGTGCTGTTTGAGCTGACTGCGGTCCTGTTGGGTTCGTACGGCATCGCGGCAGCCTGGAACGACCGGCGCAATCAGGCGGAAGGAGCCGCGGTATTGGTCTGTGTGGCCTTGGCCCTAGGGTCTATCGGCGTGGACCGCAGGGCTTACCTCAAGTCCAGCCAGGATTTCGGCGAACAGACCCTGGAGAAGTACAAGGAAGACGGGCCGGATGTACGGGCCGCTCTTGCGGATGTGCAAAGCCTGCTGGCGGTCGCTCCGGGACGCGTGTCCGGGGGGCAGCTCTCCACCTGGGCCAAGGAATTGACGGTCGGCAACGCGCCGGTCCTCGCCTTTTTGAGCCGCGCTCGCATGGACCAGACCACATTCCTGCTGCACACGATGTCGAAGAGCGGAGACTTGATGCTCGCCCGGGACGGAAGTAGTCCCATACAGGATGACGTGTACGGAATCCGTGCGATGGTGGCGCCCGCGGGGCTGGACCCGGGTGCGCGGCGGCTGGTCTCGGTCCACGGGAAGTTCGCCGTGTGGGAATCGTCGCCGGGTGGCTATTTCGGGCTGGCGGATATCGTAGGGCACTACATGGGACCGCCGCGGACTAACTACGACATCTCCCAGACCTGGCTGAACAGCCCGCTACCTGCGCGGCAGATGGTGCTCTCGCTGGACTCGCGCTTTCCCCTCGGGTTGCCCATTCGCCGTGGTGAGGATTTGCCTCCGCCCTCGCCGGATAGCCCTCCGCTGCACGGCCGGATCGTGCGCTCCACGAAGGTCAGAGAGCGCTATGAGGCGAAGTTCGAGGTGGATCGCCCCACATACGCCTTGGTCAAGATCACCTGGAATCCGGATCTGGTGGCTACGGTGGATGGAAAGGTGGCGCCATTCATTCATGTGACGCCGGGGTTTGGCGCCGTGGCGCTGCCGGCGGGCGAGCACGAGGTCTCCGTGGAGTACCAACCGGGACCGCTGCGGGCGATTCTCTTCGTCGTCGGGCTTATCGGGTTTGGGCTGGTGATCATCCCGGGGTGGCCGGGAATGATGCGGTTGGAGAACTGGTCGGCGGCGCGGATTGCCCCGCTGGATGCGAAGTTGCGATCGCCGGTGGCAGTGGCCGCCCTGGTGGCGCTGGCACTGGGTGTGGTTGCGCTCCACCCGCTGTTCCGCGGAAATCTGGTGTGGGGCCACGACGCGACGGCGTATCCGCTGCGCATCACAGAGATGGCGAGAGTGCTGAGCGAAGGCCAATTTCCCCCGGTATGGACGCCGGACGTAGCTGCGGGCCACGGCATGCCCCTGCTTGGATTCTCTCCCC
>CAIRBY010000037.1 GCA_903876865.1 uncultured Acidobacteriia bacterium | reverse complement strand
CCGTCACCGCTCCGCTCGTCAAAGCCGTACCCGCGTTGCTCACCGCGATCGTGTACGTCGCGCCCGTCTGCCCCTGCGCGAAACTGCCCGCGTGGCTCGCCGCAATCGTCAGGTCCGGCGTGGGGATCACCACGGCTGTGATCGCCGTCACATCCGTCGCCGTATCGTTGGCCGCATTCGCCTCGCCGCCGCCGGATACCGTCACCGTATTCGTGACGCTCGCTGCCGCCGTCGCCGACACATTCACCGTCGCCGTGATCGCCGCGTAACTCGCACCCGCCGCCAGCCCATCGCTGCGCGTGCACGTCGCTCCCGCGCACGTCCACCCGCTGCCGCTCATCGAGGCCAGCGTCAGGCCCGCCGGCACCGTCTCCGTCACCGTCACCGCTCCGCTCGTCAAAGCCGTACCCGCGTTGCTCACCGCGATCGTGTACGTCGCGCCCGTCTGCCCCTGCGAGAAACTGCCCGCGTGGCTCGCCGCAATCGTCAGGTCCGGCACCGTGACCGGAGTGGTGGTGAAGACCACATCCGCCCAATAGTTCGTGTCGCCGTAACTCGATGCCGGGAAGGTCGGCGCAGCTCCGTACGCGTAGACCCCGTTGAGCCCGTCCATGCCACTCGCCAGCGCGTGCAGCGGGACGTTGTTTACTCCCCCGGCAGTGAAATAACCCTGGTCCTTCGCGTACCCCGTCGTACTGAAATACGCCGCGACGTAAGTCGTATTGGCCGAAATGGCGACCGGCGCGGCGAAGCTCACCTGCTGCCACCCCGACGCCGTCTCCCCGCTGAACGTTGCCTGCCCCAGCAAGGTGCCGCTCGCGCTGTACAGCAGCCCAATGTGAGTCCCGTTATTCCCGGCGCCCTTATAGAAGCGCATCCCCGTGATCGTCCCGCTGGAATCGCTGCGGAACTTCACGCCCAGCGTCACCGAGCCATCGCTATGCCATCCAGTCCCCGGTACCGCCGTCGCCGCCCAGATCGAATTCGTGTTGGCTGCAAGCGGTGTGATCACTGTCACATCCGTGGCCGTATCGTTGGCCGCATTGGTCTCGCCGCCGCCAGCCACCGTCGCCGTGTTCGTCACGCTCGCCGCCGCCGCGCCCGATACATTTACCGTCACCGTGATCGCGGGGTAACTTGCACCCGCCGCCAACGCATCGCTGCGCGTGCACGTGCTTCCTCCCGCCGCGCACGTCCACCCGCTGCCGCTCATCGATACTAGCGTCAATCCCGCCGGCATCGTCTCCGTCACCGTCACCGCTCCGCTCGTCGCCGCGGTGCCGCCGTTGCTCACTGTGATCGTATAGATGGCGCCCGCCTGCCCCTGCGTGAAGTTGCCCGCGTGGCTCGCCGCAATCGTCAGGTCCGGCGCCGGAATCACGAACACGTTGATCACCGTCACATCCGCCGCCGTATCGTTGGCCGCATTGGTTTCGCCGCCGCCGGCCACCGTCGCCGTATTCGTCACGCTCGCCGCCGCCGCGCCCGATACATTTACCGTCACCGTGATCGCGGGGTAACTTGCACCCGCCGCCAACGCATCGCTGCGCGTGCACGTGCTTCCTCCCGCCGCGCAGGTCCAACCGCTGCCGCTCATCGATACCAGCGTCAATCCGGCCGGCATCGTCTCCGTCACCGTCACCGCTCCGCTCGTCGCCGCGGTGCCGCCGTTGCTCGCCGTGATCGTATAGATCGCTCCCGCCTGCCCCTGCGTGAAGTTGCCCGCGTGCGTCATCCCAATCACCATGTCCGGCGTCGTCACCGCCGGCGTCGTGGAGAAGAGCACATCCGCCCAGTAATTGGTGTCGCCGTAACTCGACGCCGGGAAAGTCGGCGCAGCCCCGTACGCATAGACTCCGTTCGACCCGTCCACACCGCTCTGCAGGGCGTGCAGCGGGGCACTGTCCACACCGCTCCCGTTGAAGTACCCGACGTTCTTCGCGTACCCCGTGGTACTGAAATATGCCGCGATGTAAGTGGTATTGGCCGCAATCGAGACCGGCGTGGCGAAGCTCACCTGCTGCCACCCGGACGCCGTCTCGCCGCTGAACGTGGCCTGCCCCAGCAGCGTCCCGCTCGCGCTATAGAGCAGCCCCATGTGGGTCCCGCTGTTCCCCGCTCCCTTGTAGAAGCGCATCCCCGTGATCGTGCCGCTCGCGTCGCTGCGGAACTTCACGCCCAACGTGACCGGATTGTCGCTGTGCCACGCCTCACCCGGAGTCGCCGAAGCCGCCCAGATCGAGACCGGCGCATTCAGCACCGAAGCCGGGTCCGTGGCCGCTGCCGCCGCACTCCCCCCACCCGAGACCGTCACACTGTTCACCACGATCGAAGCCGCATTTACCGCGACGTTCACCGTGGCAGTGATTGACGGGTAGGTAGCTCCCGGTGCCAGCCCATCACTGCGGGTACATGTGGTCCCGCCGCCTCCGCATGTCCACCCGGTGCCGCTCATTGCCGACAGGGTCAATCCCGCCGGAACCGTCTCGGTGACCGTCACCGTTCCGCTGCTGGCGACCGCGCCTGCATTGCCCACCGTAATCGTGTATGCGCCGCTCTGACCCTGCGTGAAACTCCCCGCGTGACTCTTCGCGATCGTCAGCACCGGAACACCAACCACCACCGTCGTATCCGTTGCCGTCGCACTCGCCGCGCCGCCGCCCGATACCGTCACCGAGTTCACCTGCGGAGTCGCCGCATTCCCCGCCACATTCACCGTCACCGCGATCGGCGCATAACTCGCCCCCGCCGCCAGCACATCGCTGCGCGTACACGCCCCCGCCCCGCACGTCCATCCCGTCCCATTCATTCCAGCCAGCGTCAAGCCCGCCGGCACATTCTCCGTCACCGTCACCACGCCGCTCGTCGCACCCGCGCCCGCCTGATTCGACACCACCACCGAATACGCCGCGCCGCTCTG